>CAZBZH010000161.1:0-8734 GCA_964496265.1 uncultured Acidobacteriota bacterium
TGTGCCTGGTCGCGGTGCGGGCGGTGGGGACGTCCAGCCTCGACGCCATGATCCTGACCTTGAGTTCGATGCTGCCGCGGGACGCCATTCGGCCGGTGTTCGGCGAGCGCAGTGAGGGGGCCGGGGTGATGGCCGGGCGGCTGTTCGGCCTGGCCATCGGCGCCGGGGTCTTCGTGCTCTCGCTGACCTGGGACAGCTCGGTGTTCGATATCGGCCGCAAGGCGTTTTCCGGCTTCGTCGCCCTGACGCCGACCCTGTTCCTAGGAGTGCTGTGGAAGCGCTTCACCGCCGCCGGAGCGATCGCCTCGCTGCTGGTGGGCAACGGCGTGCTTTTTCTCGGCTTCGCCGGTACCATCCCTCTAGGTGGCTTCCTTCCTGTTTTCTGGGCGCTGATCGCCGGTGTGGCGGCGGCGCTGGTCGTGAGCCTGGCGACCCGGCCCACCGAGCCGGAAACCCTCAGGCGGGCCTTCGGATAACCGGAAAACCCGGCCGCCTCGGCACGTACCTGACGACTTCGAAATGTGACTTTCGGCCCACCAGGCTGTCTGCCTGTGTGTGAGGCGCGCGGACGCATATGCGTCCCCAGAGATTTCGTTGACACGGTTCCCAGGCCCCCGTACATCAACTTTCGAGGCTGGGGGGTCTCTGTTCTCATTATGCGGAGGTGGCAGATGGCCACGATTCGAGGCCCCTGGGCCCGTAAGGCTCTGGCGGTTTTGATCCTGACGGTAGCGCTGCCCGGTCTGGCGTTCGCCCAGATCGAGGGCACCAATTTCTCCGACACCATTCCCGCGAACGAGATCGACGTCGATGGCCTGCTGCCGTCCGTCTCCTCGTTCGACACCCAGGGCAGTGCCTTCGGCTCGGCGGCCGGTGAGGTCTGCACCCTGGGTCTGGAAGATTTCACCCTGCGCTCCCAACGCTCGGCCAACGGTGGAGTGACCTTCTCCCCGGAGATCGACGTGGCGGGCGGCCAGGGTGCCGGCGCGGTCAAGGACTACAGCGCCGCCCAGGCTGCCGATGAGAGCATCTACGTGGCGATGGCCGTGGTGCGCTCCGGGGGCGACATCGGCCTCTCGGTCGCCCGCTCCACCGACATGTGCCAGACCTGGTCCGCTCCGGTCAACGTGATCGACACCGCCGACGCCAGTCACGGCCTGCGCGGCCTCGAGATCGCCGCCGGGTCCGCCCTGGTCTCCGCGGTGGTCTACGCCGGCGCCGAAGGGGGCGACCCCTACGCCGTCGCCACCGACGACGGCGGCCTGACCTGGAGCTCCCCGGTGCGCCTCGACGCGGGCACCACCCAGGGCGCCTTCATGTCCCTGGACGAAGACATCGCCATCGACCCGGCCAACGACAACATCTACGTGACCTTCCTGCAGGATCGCGGCGCCGGCGCATCGGTCTTCACCACCCGCTCGACCAACCTGGGCGTCAGCTTCAGTTCCGAGGTGCAGGTCACCGTCCCCGGCGGCCACGCCGTCTCGGCCAACCCGACCCTGTCGATGGCCTCCGACGGTAGCGTGCTGCTCGGCTTCTGGGACAGCTTCGGCAACAACAGCATCAACGTGGGCCGCTCCACCGACGCGGGGCAGACCTACCCGGTGACGCTGCAGCGCACCCTGCTGAACGCCACCGTCGAGGTGCCGATCCTGGTGGCGACCCATTCGGCCACGTCGACGGTGCTCGCCATCTACATCAGTGAACTGGGTGAGTTCCGCTCGGTTCGCTCGACCAACAACGGAGCGAGCTGGGACGCCGGACAGACCCTGGGCAGCAACGTGGCCGGCGAGCCCAACGGCCGCCGCCCCTACAGCAACATCGCCTACGCCCGCACCGCCTCGGGGAACTGGGTCGTCGGCTGGTCCGACACCCGGGACGACGGCTACGCCGGTTTCTACACCGACGTCTACGTGCGCGCCTCGACCAACGACGGCGCGAGTTGGGCCGCCGAGGACCGGGCCGACACCGACGTCGCCGGCTCCCAGACCAGCTGGATCTCGGCCATCGCCCCCAGCGGAAGCGACGACGTGTTCGTGCTGTGGGAAGAATCCCGGGACAGCAGCGGCCGCAGCGTCAACTGGTTCGGCAACGCCGGGACCGCCGCGAGCCTGAGCTTCGGCACCGACTACCGCATCGATAGCGATGCCGGAACCGCGACTCCCCGCGCCCTGGTCGAGCCCGCCGTGGCCACCGACGGCGCCGGAAACGTCTACGTGGCCTTCAGTGCCTTCGGCACCGGCCCCGAGAGCGACATCTACGTCTCCCGCAGTGATGACGGCGGCTACACCTTCGGCACGCCGGTGCGTGTCGGCGACACCGCCGCCGGTTCCCGCATCGAGGCCACGCCGCTGATCGAGGCGACCGCCGACGGTAACGTCTACGTGGTTTACACCAGCGACCATCCGAGCAACGGCCGTGAGCTGCGCTTCAACCGTTCCGCCGACTTCGGCGCCAGCTGGAACGCCAGCGACACCCTGCTCGACGACGACCTGGCCCAGGTCCCGGCCTACTTCACCGAGTTCTCCTGGCCCGCGCCGGATATGGAAGCCCAGAACGGCGGCACCGTGTACGTCGCCTGGTCCAACCAGACCGACGTGCAGTTCGCCCGCTCGTTCGACGCCGGCGCCAACTTCGACATCGACGACATCGATCAGAACACCAGCGGCTTCAACCGCATCCCGCGCTTCTGCACCAACGGCAACCAGGTGATCATGTCCTGGTGGGGCACCAATCTGGCCCAGACCGCGGCCAGCACCTGGGGCATGGTCAGCACCGACCAGGGCGCCAACTGGGGCCCGCGTACCCAGCTGCGTCCCGAGGGCATCGCCGGCCGCTCCGATCCGACGGCGATCGCCTGCGACGGCACCGACAGCGCCGTGGTGGTCTGGCCCGACCTGCGCGGTTCCCAGGCCCGGATGTGGTCCAACCGCTTCAACGGCACCAGCTGGGCCGGCAACGTGCAGCTGACCTGGTCGCTGGGTAGCGCCGAACACGCGCTGCCGCTGGTGACCTTCGCCGGCGGCAGCAATGTCGTCGTCGCCTTCGAGGACTTCGCCGGCGGCGAGATCTTCGCCAGCCGCTCCACCGACGGAGGCGCCAGCTTCCCGACCAATCCGACCCAGCTCGACGCCGCGGCTCCGGAGTCGGGGGCGTTCTCCTCGCTTCCCCGTCTGGCCTCCGACGGCGCCTCCAACGTCTGGGTCTCCTGGCTCGACGAGAGCGCCGGCCTGCCGGCGGTGGTCGCCCGTTACTCCGATGACGGCGGCGCGAGCTACGGTCCGGTGACCCGCATGGAGCAGACCCTGCCCCAGGGCGGCTTCGCCAACAGCTACTTCGTCTTCGGCAGCGACCCGGTTGCCGTCTCCGGCGAGGCCTACTTCGTCTGGGGCGCCGAGCGGGAGACCTTCGCCGAAAACGTGGTGTTCAACGCCTGGGACACCGGCGACTTCGACCGGGACGGTTCGCCTGCCGGGACCGACTGCGACGACAACGATCCGGCGGTGACCGACGGCGCCGCCAACGTGACCGGCGTGATGCTGGCCAAGATCCCCGGTGCTCGCCACCGGCTTCGATGCGGTCCACGGCGGCCTGCAGGATCTGATCCCCAGCGGCTTCACCACCGCAAGCTGCCTGTTCACCGGCGAGACCGGCACCAGCTTCGACGAGACCACCCTGGGCGATCCGGCGCAGGGTGAGGGCTTCTACTACCTGCTGCGGGCCACCAGCTCCTGCGGCGACGGCTCCTACGGCGACGGCCGTAGTGATCTGGACGGCGTCTGCCCCTAGGCAACGCTTCATCGTGAGTTGAATCGAGCGGCCGCCCTTCGGGGCGGCCGCGTCTGTTTCGGGGCGTTGTTCGGCAGGATCTGCACGGCCACGGCGAAAGCTGCCAGCTAGGATTGAACCGAGGAGGGATCCGATGCTCGAACTGCGTCCATCTTGCGAGAACTGCGAGAAGCCGCTGCCGCCCTCATCCACCGAGGCGCGGATCTGCTCTTTCGAATGCACCTTCTGCGCACGCTGTGTCGACGAGGTGCTGCACAACGTTTGCCCCAACTGTGGCGGAGGCTTCACGCCGCGGCCGGTCAGGCCGGCACGGGATCACGTGCGAGGCAACTGCCTGCGGAACTACCCGGCGCGCACCGACCCGGTGCACAAGCCGGTGGATGAAGCCGCGCAGCGGGGGTTGATCGAAGGATTGAGCGGGGTCGCTCCCGAGGAGCGCTAGGGTCGGTGCAGTACCGGCCGGGATGACGCTAGCCGACGCTCAGTCGAACTGGGCCAGTTCCTTTTCCAGCCGCGCCGCGTCTTCGGCATTGAGCGCGGCCGCGGGAGCGGCTTGGACCGGCGCCACCGCAGGGGCTCGGGTACGCAGCCAGCGCACCAGGAAGAACAGGCTCAGCCCGCCGCCGAACAGCATCACGAAGCCGCCCAGGTAGGCGAACAGGTTGAAGCCCTCGGCCGGCGGCATCGAGAGGATCAGCGGCCCGTGGCGCTCGACGAACCAGTCGAGGATCTCCTGGTCGCTGCGGCCCTCGGCGATCATGGTGCGGATGTCCTGGCGAGCCTTGTCGGCAGCCGGGGAGTAGTGGTCGGCCACCGGGTTGGCGCTGCAGCAGGGGGCCATGATCCGGCCCTCGAGCTTCTTGGCCCGGGCCTCGCGCGCCAGTTCCTCGCCGGTGGTTTGAGCCGGCGCTCCCGTCGCGGCGACGGCCAGCAGGATCGAGGCGACACAGAACCGCATGCGGGGGAATCTCATGACCACAGCCTACGCCAAATCAGCGGGTTTGCCAGCGGACTCACCCTCCAAATCTAGTCAGGATTGACCGCGGAAGCCAACCGCCGCGGCCACCTCGGCTAGGGGGCTGACCGGCAGGTCCGCCCGCAGATCGACGTCGTTGTAGGCCGAGGGCGCCACGTCGTTGGGCGTTTCCGGGTGAAACAGCGCCGCCAGCAGCTGGATCTGCCCCCGGCCGACCCCCAGCTCGAACTGGCCGCCTCCGTACATCTCGATGCCCCGGCCCTCGCAGTACTCGTAGGTGCGCATCAGCTCCGAGACGAAACCGAAGCGCGAGGGCTTGATGTTGACGCAGCGGGGCGGGTGCTCGCACTGCAGGATGTCGGCGACGGCGTGGAGGGTCGCGTCCCAGGTGATGCGCTCCCTGTGGGGCGCCAGCACCGGCCGGGTGTTCTCGTCCAGCCAGGGATCCTCCAGCCAGACCTCGGGCAGTTTCTCGGCGATCCAGCGGTACTGCTCGGGGTTGGCGCCGGGACCCTTGAAGCTGCCCCGGTACTGCCCCTTGAGATCGACCACGTCGACGCAGCCCAGGCCGGCCAGCATGTCGACGGTCTCCTCGGTCCAGTTCTCGGCCAGGTCGACCTTGAAGCGGGCGTCGGGGTAGCGGGAGCGCACGGTTTCCAGCCGGCCCAGTCCCAGGGAGACCGAGAAGGTCAGCGGCTTCGGGGTGCGTCCCAGCGCCTCGCCCAGGCTCTTGCCCGCCTGGCGCAGCGCCAAGTCCAGCGCGGCGCTCTCGAAGGCCCAGCGCCGGTGTAGCGGGGCGGCGTGGTCGTCGACGGTGCTGGTGCGCAGGTCGAGCCCGTCCAGGTGGCGGGAGAAGCTCTCGACGGTCCACTCGCCGGCCAGGGACAGCTCGCGGCCGTGCTGCTGGAAGTCGAGCTGGCTCTCCTCGGCGTAGGTGATGTCCTCGCCGGAGCCGGTCCCCGCCGGACCGTGCAGGTGGACCACCGTGCTGTGGCGCACGAAGTTCTGGGTGTCGAGCCGCAGCGGTTCGAGCTGGTAGCGTTCGACGGTCAGCGGCAGGTCGCAGAGGCGTTCGTAAAGCATGGTCCGATTCTAGCCCGGCTCCGGCCGCGCCGCGCTTCGCAGGATGCCCAGGGGCCGGTTATAGTCGATGCCGAGGAAACACCCGTGATCTCCAAGCGCATTCCGATCCTGTTGCTGGTGTCCGCCCTGCTGTCGTCGATCGCTCCCGTCTGGGCCGCGAAGGGAAAGGCCCCCAAACCGCCGCGCTCGATCTACAGTCTGCGCGCCTACCACCACGAGAGCCTCGAACGGAGCCTGAGCCCGGGGCAATTCCAGATCTACGGCCGCCGGGAGCCGGACGCCCTGCGCAGCCGCGACCCCGAGGTCTACGGCATGGTGCTGGAGCAGGTCAAGGCGTTGACCGACGCCTGGGCCGCGTCGGTCAACCAACGGTTTCCGGTCAGCGACAAGGAGCGCGAGATCTTCCAGGCCCGGGTCGAGCGCGCGCGCGACCTGCTGGGCGAGATCTTCGCCGCCGAGGGCTGGGACTACACCCCCCTCGAGGTCGTGCTCGTGCCGCGGCAGGTGTTCAACGATCCGCGCCACCGCCGCAAGTGGTTCGACGGTTTCGAGGTCGAGTACTACCCGGGCGCCTACTTCGTCGGCATCGACGACAAGGCGCCGATCAGCGTCGCGCTGGTGCACCAGACGCTACGCCTCAACCGCCAGGGGGGCGAAGAGGGGGTGCGCCTGGGCCGGCCGTTCCAGCTGGGCATTGCCGAGTGTCTGGCCCGGCACCTGGTCGAGAAGTATGAACTCGAGCGCAAGAAGGCGCTGCGCCGGGCGGACGTGTTCGCCGAGGACCGGGTCCGTGTCGAGCTGATCCTGGACGCGCTGGAAGGCCGGGGCGGGCTGAGCCGCGAGGAAGCGATCTACCGGCTCGTCGGCACCTACCTCACCGGTGACGCCGAGCCGATGGTCGAGATCCTCGGCCACCACCGCTGGAAGCGCCTGGTCGAGATGTCCTTCAAGAAGCGGGACTGGTACCCCGGCCCGATCGAGAAGCTGCTGCGCTAGCCGTCGTTGAGGGTGTACGTGCTGGCGGTGGACAGGTCCAGGTTGCCGCCGGTGCGCACCGTGATCACGAGGGCGTCATAGCCTCCTTCGAACTGGAGCCGCGGCGCGATCGTGTCGAGCACGGCCCGGCGGGTCTCGTCGTTCCAGCTACGGAAGGGCACCCAGATGCTGATCTGCACGGTGGTGCGAGGCCCTCTGTTCAGCGACCAGGTCCTGGTGACGCTGTGCGCCACCCGGGACCGGAGGCGCAGCTGCCCGGCGAGAATCGTCTCGATCGAGTCGGAGGGGGCCCGTTGGGCTTTGACGGACATGATCAAGGCCCGGCCGCTGTCGCCGCCGATGAGGCCGAATATGCCGTGGCTGATTGTGACGGGTAGCAGCCCGACGACGATCGAGGCGAGCAAGGCCGCGACGCCGGTGATTGGCCTGCGTGCCGGTCTCTCGGGCATCGGCTGGTTCGCCGGAACGACGCGAGTCGCGGTAGCCCGGTCATGAAGCAGGCGGCCATCGGGCACGACGCCGAGCAGTTGAAAACAGGCGTAGGCCAGCAGGCCCCAACTCAGGGCCTGCAGCAGATGCAGGACCCACATCGGCAGCAGCTCGACGCCCGGGACCTGGAACAGCAACGCCCAGTCGACCCAGCTGACCGCGGCGACCATCAGCGATCGAAGCAGCGCCGCCATGATCCGACTGTCGAAACGATGCTCGAGCTCCAGGCTGAATACTCTTTTGCCCGGGCTGGCTCCCATCAGCCCTTCCGTCGCCACGAAGTAGGCCACGAACGCGCCCAGGGAGAGCAACTCCATCACCGCCGACGAAACCGTGGCGGTGACCAGGTTGTCGACAATCGTCCAGCCCAGGCCGATCGCCAGGTAATCGCAGAGGAACGCCGCGGCTCGGGAGCCGGCGTAGGGGCGGCGCACTTCACGGGGCGGGCGCTTCGCCTCGATCGCCGCCTTGCGCCGGGCGATCTCCTCGTCGAGCCGTTTCAGGCGCAGGGGGAAGCGAACGGGATCGATGTGGTCTCGGGCGTCGTATAGCTCGTCCAGGCTGTAGCTCTCGTAGTCGGGATCCTGTTGCATGCCGGCCTTGTAGGTGCGGTCCCCGGCCGGATCAGGAGCCACTCTGCTTGGCTTCCAGCTCCGCCCAGCGTGCATAAAGGGTGTCGACGGCTTCCTGGGCCGCTTCTCTCTCCTCGATTCTAGCCTGAAGCGCCGTCGCATCCGCGGCGATGGCCGGATCCTCGGCCGCTGCGGTAGCGGCCTCCAACGCCTCCTCGGCTTCGAGGATCCTGGCCTCCATCGCCTCGAACTCCCGCTTCTCCATGTAGGAGAGCTTGGCCTTCTTCGCCGGCCGCGGCGCCGCCGGTTTGGTCGCCGCCAACTTGGCCGCCTCGGCCTTCTTCTTCGCCTTCTGGGCCGCCCGCCAGGCGCCCTCCCACTGGGCGTAGTCGGCGTAGGTTTCGGTGCCGCCGTGGCCGTCGAAGGCCAGCAGCTCCGTCGAGACCCGGTCGATCAGGTGGCGATCGTGGGTCACCAGCACCAGCGCCCCGGGGAACTCCAGCAGCGATTGTTCCAGCACGTCGAGGGTCGGAATATCCAGGTCGTTGGTCGGCTCGTCGAGGATCAGCAGATCCGCCGGCTTGAGCATGGTGTTGGCCAGGGCGATCCGCGCCCGCTCGCCGCCGGAGAGCCTGCCCACGGGCAACTCCAGCTGGTCCGGCCGGAACAGGAAGCGCTTGGCCCAGCTGGCCACGTGCAGCGAGCGCCCCTGGTACAGCACGCTGTCGCCGTCGGGAGCCAGGGTGCGGCGCAGGGAGATCTCCGGGTCGAAGCCGCCCCGATGCTGGTCGAAGTGCACCACCCGCAACTCGTCGGCCGTGCCGATGCG
>CAZBZH010000162.1:0-8721 GCA_964496265.1 uncultured Acidobacteriota bacterium
ACGGCATGCGGCGCTTCGCACGGTCCTTCGAGAACGTCCTCGGCCAGGCCCTCAGGGATTGGGATCGGCCCCTCGGGGACCTCGCGCTCGTCGACCGGGCACAACGCCATCAGCTGCTCACCGAGTGGAACGACACCTTTGGCCAGGCCGAGGCCTGGCGCCGGCTGCGGTTGGCGATCTCGACCTCGATCTCGGCGGTTCCGGCGATCGAGTCGATCCGGCCCATGCGCACGCCGCCGACGAACTCCAGCGGGTAGGAGACCAGCAGGTCGATGTCGCCGACCGCCTCGCCGTTGCCCACGCTCAGCCGCGAGCGGGTGCGCGGGGCGACGTTGCTGTCGATCCAGCCCTCGAGGGGCGTTCCGCGATCGCTGATCGAACGGGCCGCGACCCGCAGCGACGGTTGGGTCGTATCCCGCAGGCCGTTCCCGTCGAGCCGTGCCTCGAAGGTGCCGTCCCGGCCGCCGTAATTGGCGATCTCGTAGAACACCCGGAAGGACTCGCCCGGTTCGAAGATGCCGTCGTCGCTCTGATCGACCAGCTCCAGGTTCACCACCTCGAAGTGCGGGTTCTCGGACCAGTCGCGGAACGCGCCGGCGTAGGCCCGCTCGTACTCGGGGGCATAGGCCGCCTGGAAGCTGGCCTGGGCCGCCGATTCCAGCGCGTCGTTGAAGCCCTCGGTGTAGCCGACCCGGTAGCGGTACTCGTAACGCACCATGGCGCCGTAGTCCCAACCGTCGTCGTAGCCGTCGTCGAAGGCGACCTGGTTGTAGCGATCGAAGTAGCGGGGCAGCGTGCGGGCGAAGGCCCGCCGGAAGCTCTCCTCGAAGCGCCGCTGTTCGGTCCGATCCAGCGCGTGGTAGATCCGCGAGCGCCGCCGGTCTTCACACCAGAAGCGGAAACCCCGGCCGGGATCGCTCCAGTCCCGGTCGTGGAAGCGGCGGTGGTTGTCGTAGTTGTAGAGGGTCCACAGGTCGTGCTTGTAGCCGCGGAAGGCGGCGACCAGCGCCGTGGCCAGGCCCCGGCGGCGGTTCGGCGCGTACTCGTCGAAGACCTCGCGCAGGGTCGGCTCCTCGGCGCGCATGTCGGCGGCGCCGAAGGCGGGGGCCAACGGCCGGGCATCGAAGCGGGGGTCCCGGGACAGATCGCGGAAGGTATCCGCCACGTCCGCCTCGGCAGTCTCCTGGGCGATGCCGCGGGCGGCGTCCCGGCCGTAGTCGGCGCCGGTGGCGATGGCGTCCCGGTCGCGCAGACCGGTGCGCACGCCCAGCAGGTAGTCCCACTGGCCGAGGGTCTGGTTGCGCAGCGCCTGGCGCATGCCGCGCTGGGCGCCGATGCGGTAGAACTCATTCCAGCCGACGGTGCGAGCCCATTCCTCGGCGGCCCAACGGGCCTCCCGGCGGGCCAGCCGATCGATCTCGGCGAAGGGGTTGCCCGGCTGGGCGGTCCTTCCCGGCGCTGCCTTGGACGCCGCGGTCGAACCCTGCACCTCGGCCGGGGCGGGTTCAGCTGCCGGTTCCTCGAGCACCAGATCGCCGGGCAGCTGCGGGCGCGTGGGACGGGCATCGCCCGGACGCCGCTCGTTGCCGTCGCGATGAAACTCGGGACGGAGCTTCTTGCCGGTTTCCACGACCTCGTCGCCGCTCTGGGCCCACGCGGCGGGCGTGGAGAGCAACAACAGGCCGAGGGCTAAACGAAACATCGCACGCTTCATGATCGACACCTCCCGTTCAACGGAAAGTTGGGTTCCGCCCTTCTAAACAGCAAGGGCAGTGCCGCATTTCGGGCGCCACCGCCGATGCGTATTAAGTCTTTTTTCTGGAGACACTTAGCTGTCTCGATTGCAAGAGTGTATCCGATGCGGATTGTCCTCCGTAGGGGACGTTGTGGCCGCTAGGCCGGGCTCCCGTAAACTGGGGTTCCATGAAGCAGCGGAGGTGCTGGATGGGGCTGATTCTCCTGGGCGCGGTCAGCCTGGCCTGCGCCGGGTCCCAGGATCCGGATCGGGCAGCCAAGGCGGTCGAGCGTCAGCGGGAGCCGCTGGCTGCCGCCCTGAGCGAGAAGGGGCTCGAGCTGGGCTCGCCGATCTTCATCCGCATCTTCAAGCAGGAGAGCGAACTGGAGGTCTGGGTCGAGCAGGGGGAGCGCTTCCGACTGTTCCGCACCTACCCGATCTGCACCTGGTCCGGGGAACTCGGGCCCAAGCTCAAACAGGGGGACGGCCAGGCCCCTGAGGGCTTCTATTTCGTCACTCCCGGCCGGATGAACCCCCGGAGCCGCTACCACCTGTCCTTCAACCTGGGCTATCCCAACGCCTACGACCGGGCCCACGGCCGCACCGGGGACTTCCTGATGGTCCACGGAGACTGCGTCTCCATCGGCTGCTACGCCATGACCGACCCGGTCATCGAGGAGATCTGGACCCTGGCCATGGCTGCCTTCGACGGCGGCCAGCCCTACTTCCGGGTCCACGCCTTTCCCTTCCGCATGGACGACGCGGCGCTGGCCGGACAGCGGGAGCACCGCTGGTACCCCTTCTGGCAGAACCTCAAGACCGGCTACGACTGGTTCGAGCGGCAGGGGACCCCGCCGGACGTGACGGTGGAGGGGCGGAGCTACCGCTTCTCGCACGCCCCCTGAGCCACGGCGGCCGTACGATTGCGCCGATCCCGGACGGCTGTTCGAGCCGCTGCAGCCTCGGTTCGAGAAGCCTCGTGGTTTGATGTGATATTCCGCGGCCCCGGGCGTTCTATACCGGTGAGAGCGCCGGGATGGGCCCGGCGGCCGGGAGCAGCGTGAATACCATCGACCCCGCAGAGCGCCGTTTCGAACAGGTCTACGAGGACCATTTCGACGCGATCTTCCGCTACCTGCTGCACCGGGTCGCCGACGTCTCCCTGGCCGAGGATCTGACCGCCCAGACCTTCTTCAAGGCCTACCGGGCGTTCCCCCGCTTCCGTCACCGGGAGGGCAAGGTCTCCTCCTGGCTCTACCGCATCGCGACCAACGAGTTGAACAGCCACCTGCGTCGTCCGCGCACCGCCAGTCTCGAGGCAGGCTTCGGCGACGTGCGGGTCGAGCGGGAGAACGCCGAGCGGATTCTCGAGCGCCACACGGCGTTCCTAGAGGTCAACCAGGTGTTGCGCACCCTCAAACCCGAGGATCAGGCGCTGGTCGCGTTGCGCTACTTCGAACAGAAACCCTTTGCCGAGATCGCCGAGATTCTCGGCCGATCGACCCGTGTACTGACGGTCCGCACCCACCGCGCCCTGACCCGGCTGCGGCGGGAGCTGGATCGTCGAGGAATGGACCATGAAGGACTTCGAAAAGCTCTTGACCGATCTGCCGAAGCCGGCTGTTGAGGTTCCCGCGTTCAAGCAGGAGCTGTGGCGGGAGCTGCAGCACACCCGCCGTCCGGGCTACGGCCGCGGCCCCTGGATCGCCCTCGCCGCGAGCTTGCTGGTGATCGTGGGCCTGGGCGCGCTGCTCACCGCCTTCGTTGTCGATCCCGGGCTCGCCGCCTCCCTGCGGGCGGGTCTCGTCGGGGAGTCGGGGGCGACGGGCACGGCGATGGTCCGCTCGGAGCACTCGATGGTCACCGGAATCGACGGGTCGACCCTGACGCTGGAGGATGTGCACCAGGTGCTGAGCCGCACCGACGCCAGCGTCGATCTCGACCGGGCCTTCATCGAGGACTGGTCCTCCCAGCAGTCGATGCCGGTCGATGTCCGCTCGATGGAAGCGGAAAGCGTCTACACGATTCGCAAGTACGAGCTCAGCGACGGCAAGCACGTACTGGTCTTCACCGAACTCGGTTCGGGCAATCCGTCGGTCCGCGCGGTGACGGAGAGCCCGGCCTCGACGCGGGTCTTCTAGTCGAAGGCTCGCAAGCTCAATCGAACAAACTCAGGAGAGCGTTCATGAAAAAGCAACTGATCATCGCGGCGGTGCTCTGGGCCGGCATGGCGGGAGTCGTCGCGGAAGAAGAGTGGGTGGTCGCAAGCGAGGGAGGCGAGTGGGTCGCGGCCGGTAGCGACCGGGTCGCCGTCGGCCATCCGGTGCAGCTCCGGGTAACCGAGGAGGTTGTGGAGCAGCAGCCCCGGGGGTACCTGGGTGCCACGATCGCCCAGCTGGAGACCGAGGTCCGGGGAGTGCAATCGCTGTTCCTCGACCAGGTGTTCGAGGGTAGCGCGGCCCAGAAGGCCGGACTGCGCTCCGGTGACCAGTTGATCGAGATCGACGGCATCGAGATGGCCAGCTACAACGATCTGACCGAGAAGCTGGCCGGCACCCGTCCCGGCGATCAGGTGCGCATCGTCGTGTTCCGCGGAGGCAGCGAGCAGTCGTTCTTCGTCGAGCTCGGGGAGCATCCGGAACAGCACGCGGTTCGCTGGGGTGTGATCGTCGACGAAGACCGTCCGTACCTCGGCGTCGAGTTCGAATGGCTCAACCCGCAGCTCGCCGAGTTCATGGGGGTCGAGCAAGGCATCCTGGTCAAGCGGGTCGTCGAGAACGCGCCGGCGTTCCAGGCGGGGCTCGCCGCCGGAGACGTGATCGTCGCCATCGACGGCCAGCCGCTGACCGGCGGCAACCATCTCCACGACCGCATCGCCGCCGCCGAGCCCGGCGAGGGGATCCGCCTCGACGTCAATCGCCGCGGGGCCGCCCACCGCATCGACGCGACCCTCGGTTCTTCCAAGGACTTCATGGAGTCCGAGGGGCTGCACAATCACTTCGTCTTCGGCGAGAGCGAGATCAAGCTGCGCAGCGTCGAGCGCATCCAGCCCGAGGTCAAGATCTTGCTGGAGCGGAAGAAGAACGAAGAGAAGGACTGAGACCGACCGGGCGCCCCGTCACCCCACGGCGGGGCGCCTGCCCTTGCGCCTTCCGCGGCGCAACGCCCTCCGCAGCCGAGCACCTTCCCGCGGCCAGGAGCCGTCCTAGGCCTTCCGCAACGCCCGGGCCACATCCCTCGCATAGGCCGGGGTTCTCGCGATCACCAGCACCGTGTCGCCGATGGCCAGGGAGCTGATCGCCTGATGCACCGCCGAGCGGTCGATCTGGCCGGCGACCTCCACCGCCTCTTCGGGGATCTCGGTACGCAGCACCACGATGTTGCCGCCGACGTCGATGCGCAGCAGCTTGCGCCGGATCTGGCGGGCCAGGTCATCGAGCAGCGCCGGCCGCGCGGCATCCACCTCGGGGCGCCGGTAGCCGGACGGGCTCTTGACGATGCCCAGCTCCCGCAGATCCCGGGAGAGGGTCGACTGGGTGGTGCGCACCCCTTCGGCCAGCAGCAGGTCCAGTAGCTGGTCCTGGGAGTCGATGCGGTTTCGCGCCAGCAGGGCGAGCACGTTCTGCTGGCGCTGTTTCTTGTCGGACATCAGGGGGCGCCCCTCGCTCGGGGTCTCGGTTCAGGACCTCTGGTTAGCGAGCCGCTTCGGCCTCGGATACGAGTTCTCCCTGTCGTACGGTAATCGTGGTGTCAACGTCGTCCACCGACACCGTTTGCTCGGAGCCGTCGGGCCAGCGCACGACCAGCGATTCGACGCCGTCGTTCTTGCCGAGTCCGAAGGTCACCGGCAGCTCGACCTGGGACAGGTAGCTGCGGCTGGGCATGACGAAGCGGCGCTGAGTCTCGCCGCCGGCGACGAGGATGACCTCGGCGCCGATGGCGTCGGTGTTGTTGCCGCTTCCGACCGCCTTGACCCGCAGCCAGTGGTTGCCCAGATCCTGTTCGTTGCGGATCAACAGCGGCTTGCCGCCGGTCTGGGTCAGCAGCACGTCCAGGTCGCCGTCGGCGTCGATGTCCGCGTAGCCGGCCCCCCGGCCGACGATCGGCCGGGAGAGGTCGCCGAGTTCCTTCTCGTCGACGGCGGCAAAGCACGACTTGGCCTTGGGGCCGCAGTTCCAGAACACCTGAGCCGGCTGCAGATAGTGCTGGCTCGGCTGCACCTCGTTGATCTCGTCTTCCAGGTGACCGTTGGCCTGCAGCAGGTCCTGGCGGCCGTCCAGGTCGTAGTCGAAGAAGAACAGGCCGAAGCTCAGCTTGAGCCGGCTGGGCGAGCCGATGCCCTCGGCGTTGGCCTGATCGACCCACTGCCAGGGGTTGCGCGGCTGCTGCACGTAGAACGAGGTGGTTTCGTTGGAGAAGTTGCCGATGCCGACGCCGAGGTAGTCGCCGTTGGCGAAGTCGGCCACGTCGATGCCCATGGCGCCGGTGGCGCTGCCGGTGCTGTCGAAGCCCAGGCCGGAGACCGAGCCGATCTCCTTGAACGTGCCGTCTCCCTTGTTCTGGAAGGCGACGTTCTGCACCGTGTCGTTGGCCACGAAGATGTCGAGGAAGCCGTCGTCGTCGACGTCGGCGAAGGTCAGCGCCAGCGCCTTGCCCATGGCGGCGCCGGTCGCCGGGTTGGCCACCTCGATGCCCGCCTCCGCGGAGACGTCGGTGAACTTACCGCCGCCGTCGTTCCGGTAGAGATAGGAGTGGGTACCCTGGTAGTTGGTCGGCGGCCCGTAGGCCCGGTCGGTGCCGTTGAGCGAGAAATCGAGTTCGATGTCGATCTCGCGGGACCACTGCACGTAGTTGCAGACGAACAGGTCCAGATCGCCGTCGTTGTCGTAGTCGAAGAAGCCGGCGCTGGAGCTCCAGCGCTCGGACTCCCCGGCGACGCCGGCGCTACGGGTCACGTCCTTGAACGTGCCGCCGTCGTTGCGGAACAGTCGGTTGGGCCCCACGGCGGTCAGGAACACGTCGGTGTCGCCGTCGCCGTCGTAGTCGGCCACCGCCGCACCCTGGCCGTAGAAACTGACGTCGAGGCCGGAGCCCCGGGTCACATCGCTGAAGTTGCCGCTGCCGTCGTTGCGGTAGAGCGCCATGGTCGGTTTGCTCGACACGTTGTCGTGGGCCCAGTGGGTCGAGTTGACGAACAGCAGGTCCTGATCGCCGTCGCCGTCGTAGTCGAAGAAGGCGCTGCCGCCGCCCATGGTCTCGGGCAGCAGCTTCTCGCCGGTGGCGCCACTGACATGCTCGAAGGTGATGCCCGCCGCGGCGGTGATGTCGGTGAAACGCACGTCGGGGCGGTCGGCGGCCGTCTGGACCAGTCTGTCCGGCGCCTCGATCTCATCCCGTTCGATGGTCTGTTCGGCGACCTCTTTTTCGCGGGTGGCGAACCAGATTCCCGCGCCGATGACCGCGATCAGCGCGATCGCGACCAGCGACCACTTGAACGCGGTCCCGATGATCGAGTCGTCTTCATGGACGTACTCTTCTTCGGGGTTTTGCTTCTGCGGGTCATTCGTCGTCATGCTGGGCCACCTCCACGGACGCCCCGGGCCATGTGTAGTCGGATGTACGACCGAGATCGTAAATCACAACGGATTCCGCCGCCTTGTTTGCGGCGGGGTAATTGCGACGGGCCTGGGCCACCGCGTAGTCGCGGGCATTGTCGTCGGGCTTGTAGGTGGCGTGCAGCTCGGTGTGTTCCCGTTCCTTCTCGACGTCGCCCAGATCCTGGTAGACCTGCTTGAGGCCGTAGTGGGCGACCAGGTTTTCCGGGTCGTGGGACAGCGCTTCCAGATAACGGTCCCGGGCCCGCTCCATGTAGGCGGTGCGCTCTTCACCCCGCTCCCGCAGGCCCCGCTGGTAGATGGCGCCGGCCAGGGCGTTGAGCACCCGGTAGTCCTTGGCGAAGTCGAAGCCCCGTCCCTCGGCCTGGGTGAAGCCGCCGCGGACGATGTCCTCGAGGTTCTCGATCGCCTTGTCGTAGTCGCCGTTGTCCTCGGCCACCTGGGCGCCGAACCAGAGCAGCGACCACTGGTTGGCCGGCGGCGAGAACGAGGCGGCCCGTTCCAGCGCCTCGGGGGCGTGGGTCTGGACCAGACCCTCCCGCAGGTAGACCCGGGTCAGGTTGAGCGGTCCGTCGGGACGGCCCATGGCCTCGACCATCTCGAAGGCCTCCTTGGCCTGACGCAACTGGCCGCTGCCCGGCTTGAGCAAGAGGCCGATGCCGTAGTCGTTCCAGCGCTGCCACGGCTCGATCGGCGATTCGTGGTTCAGCGGCATCTGCTCCTGGCCGGCGATCGGGAAGGTGATCTTGTCGTGGGCCAGGGTCAGGATCGGCAGATCGTTGTAGTAGTCCTCGTTCTCGGTGACGAAGCGCATGTACTCGGTGTCGAACTTGCGGTACTGCAGCTTGACCTCGACGGTGATCGGTTGGGTCGCCTGCTTCGGCACGTCGAGCTTGTAGTGGATCACGTCGGCGGCGCCGGGCGGGATCTGGTTGTTGTACAGCGCGACGAAGATGTCCTCGGCGTTGCGCTTGGCGATGCGGTTGCCGTTGCGGTCGATGACGAAGGCGTTGACGAAGTGGGACCAGGGGTCGACGGCGTTGTCGTCCTGGCGGCGGCCGCCGCTGCGGCCGATCAGTTCGTCGCCGTGGGTTACCGTCACGTCCATCCAGACCTGGTTGGAATCAACCGTTCCCTGGGTGAACAGGTGGCCCATCTTGACGGTGCGGATGATCGTCTCGAGCAGGTAGGTCTCGCCGGGCTCCAGGGCGGGCACCTCGGGGCGCAGCGGCGCGATCAGCTCGCCGTCGATCTTGCCTTCCTTCTTCAGGCCGAACAGATCGACCCGCATCACACCCTTGTTGAACTCCCGGTGCGCCTCGATGGCGCCGTCGGGGTCGGGCATCTTGTCCCGCAGCAGGTGGGGGATCG
>CAZBZH010000163.1:0-8714 GCA_964496265.1 uncultured Acidobacteriota bacterium
TCGTCTCTGCAACGCGCCCGACGACCCGCCGTTCGCCCTTCCAGGCGACCAGCCCTGTGACTGGCCGGAGGAGGACCCGAACAATCCAGCCCGCATGCCCTTCGAGCGGAATCGTCACCCTGTCATGAACGGCGAAGCCCCCGATCGGCTGCTGGTGTGGTTCATGGGTAATGTCTCCACCGCGGTGACCGATGTCCTGCTCGACTTCGCCGACACCCCGGGACGCAAGGTCGCGATCCTGCTCTCCGGGGGCTGGCCCTCCTCTCCGACTCGCTTCGTCTACGGAACGGGCAACGAGAACGAAGCCGGCCCCGACGACCGTCAGGGCATTCGGATCTTCCAGCCGGTGGTCGAAGCGGCCAACCGGACCGGTTTCACCCTCTATCCGGTGGACGTCCCAGGGCTCATCCGGCCGGAGATCCAACGGACAGGCGGGCAGAGGTTCTTCCGCAGCATGGATGCGGATATTCACGAGACGCTCTACTCCGTGGCTGCGCGCACCGGAGGCTTCGCCCTGATCAACGCGGAACGCCTGGGGGTCGGCGAAGCGGTGTTGCGCGACGCACGCAGCGTCTACCGGATTCACTTCAACCCGAGTTGGGAACAGGATGAGGTGATGCGCAAGGTTCGGATCAAGATGAACCGACGGGGCATGGAGGTCCGGCACCGTCCGCGGCTGGGGAACATGCCCCCGCCGGAGCGTGCCTTGCGGGTGCGCGAACGCAAGACCCGCTGGTAGCGCGGTCCGGCCCGGGCTACCGGGCCTGGACCGTGACCTGCTTCTCCAGCCGTTCCTCGCCCCGCTGTAGCACCGCCTGGACAGTCTGCCCCGGCTCCAGGGTCTTGAGCAGATTCGAGAACGCTCGCAAGTCGGCGATCTCTCCGCCGTCCACCGAGAGCAGCACGTCCCCCGGCTGGAACCCCGCCTTCTCCGCAGGCGACCCGGAGGTGACGTTCTGGAACTTGACCCCGGGTCCGGGGAAGCCGAAGTCCGGCAGGGCGCCGAAGCTGACCCGGCGCCCACTGCGCGGTCTCGCCGGAGCCTCAGCCGCCGCGGCCGTCTCGGCGCCTGGAATCGTGACCTTCATCGGCTCGGGTCGGCTGACCAGATAGGCCGCCGTCTCCTTGACGAAGGTCGCCACCTTGACCAGCCCCGCGTAGTCGATCTTGTCCGCCGTGTCTCCAGGACGATGGTAGTCGTCATGAGGCTGGGTGAAGAGCTGCACCGCCGGGACGCCCCGCTCGATGAAGCTCCCCTGGTCCGACGCGTCGAACATGCCGTGCACGTTCTTGCTCTCGACACCGGTGACGTAGCTGACGCCGCGGAAGATGTGCTGCCACTCGTAGGCGGTGTCGGTGGCGAGCACCGAAAGCTTGCCGTCGAACAGGCGGCCGACACTGTCGATATTGACCGCGCCGAGGATCTTGTCCCGCTCCAGACCCTCAGGCATGTGCTCGACCAGATGCTCGGCGCCGAGCTTGCCCGCCTCCTCGGCGGCCGAGGCTACGAACAGCATCGTCCGCGCCCCGCCCCCCTCGGAGGCCATCGCCGTGGCGACCTCGAGCATCACCGCCACACCGCTGGCGTTGTCGTCCGCCCCCGGGTGGACCTGCCCCTCGAAACCCTCTCTCACGTCGGGCCAACCGAAGCCGAGATGATCGTAGTGGGCGATCAGGATCGAGGACTGCCCCGTCATCGCCCCATCGGAGCCGGGCAGCGAGGCGATCACGTTGCGCACCTCGGTCGGCCCGTCGGGCCCCTCGACGGTGAAGGCCTGAAAGTAGCCCCCGCCGTCTCCCGCAGGCTTCAGCCCCGCCTGCTTGAACCGTTCGGCGATGTACTCGGCGGCGGCGTCGAGGCCCCCGGTGCCGACGCCGCGGCCCTCCCGGGCCGGATCGGCAAGCCAGGTCACATGCTCCCGCAGCCGGGACTCGGAGAACACCGGCGGTAGCTCCGCCAGCGCGACCCGGGTCTCCAGCTCCATCGCGGGAGCCGGCCCGCCCGCGGACAGGTCGACCCGCAGCGGCGAATCGACCACATCCTTCTGCCCCTTGGCCACGTTGGCCGGCTCGTCGCCGGCAAAGGCCAGGTAGGAGTACTTGCCGTAGTGCGGCAGCTTGCGCCCCATGCCCGGGAACGCTGCGGGAGGCTGCACCACCAGCCAGCCCACCGCCAGCGCCGGATCGGCCGGATGGCGCAGGATGTCCACCCAGGAGTGGCCAGACGCCGCGTAGCGATCGCCGTAGACCTGCAGCGAGTCCCCCTCCAGCGTCAGGTCGGTTTGCGGGCGGTGGACGTTGTCGACGCCGAGCACCCAGACCGGCCGATCGGTCGGCAGCGCCTCGACCTCGCGGTCCAGCTTGATCTCGATGGTGTGGCTATCGGCCTGCCATCCCTCCATCAACGCGCGATAGCGGGCAACCTGCTCGGTTCCCTCGGCCGAGGGCAACAGCGCCAGAATTTCCGGCGCGCCGAAGAGCTGCCCGATCGAAGGGGGCACCTCTCGCGGATCCAGCAGGCGGAACAGATCGAACCGCGGATCCGCCTGCGCCAGCCGGGGACGGGTGGTGAGCTCCAGTTCGAAGGAAGTATCCCGCCCATCCAATCGCACGGAGTGCATCTCGGTCCCGGCGTCGGTGACCACCGCCAGCGGCACGTCCATGACCCACTCCGGGCTGTCGTGGGCCTGGGACATCACCCCCTTCAACACCCAGTCGTCGCCGGAAGCCGCGGCTTCGGCGGAAAGCGAGAGCGAGGGCGCGCCGGCACGCAGGAGCCAGGGTTCGAACAACCAACCCAGGTCCTCCCCCGACTCCTCCTCGAAGGCGGCACGCAGGTCGTCGAAGGAGGCGCGCTTGCCGTTGAACTTGCGGTAGACCCCGGCCAGCGCCTTGACGAACGCTTCGTCTCCCAGCCGCCGGCGGATCATGTGAAAACCCATCAGCGACTTGCCGTAGCCCACCGCCTCGGTGGCCGCGCTGTGGCGGTTGGTGAACTCGACCAGCGGGAAGTCCCGGGACGCCTGAACGTAGTTGCGATACTTCTGCAGCGTGTTGCGCCGGTACTCCCAGCCCTTGCCCCGTTGTTCCTGGATCAGGTGATCCGCCATGTAGGCGGTCAGCCCCTCGCACCAGTTGCCCCGCTCATAGTCGACGAACACCGAGTTGCCCCACCAGTTGTGCAGGATCTCGTGGGGATAGGACGACGCCAGGATGAAGGGGAAGCGAATCACCTGGGAGCCGAGCAGGGTGAACGACGGCATGCCGTAACCGGTCTCCCAGAAGTTCTCGACCAGCGCGAACTTGCTGTAGGGGTAGCGCCCGATCAGCCCGCGGTACATCTCGACGTACTGGGCGGTGGCGGTCAGGTAGCTGCGGGCCAGCCCCTCGTCCTGTTCCCGCAGGTAGACCAGCGCCTCGACGGCACCGGCGGTATCCCGGTAACGGATCAACGGGCCGCCGACCAGATGCACTTCTTCCATCGGCGCCGCCGTGCTCCAGCGGGCCAGGCCGTCTTCGCCTCGCGAGGTGCCGTCCCCCTGGCTGATCACGTGCCATCCGTCGGGTTGGGACACGCTCAGATCGAAGGTGATCAACCCGGAGCCGAAGTAGGGTACCCAGAAGGTCCCCGCCGCCAGGTAGACCCCGTCCTCGCCGATGTAGCCCGCGGTCTCGCGAAAGCCCCGGGTGTATTCCTCCCGGGGATCGGAAAGGGAGAAGTCGATCGCGCCGCGGTAGCGCAGCTCCAGTTCCTTGCCGTCGACCCGAACCCGGTAGCGGGCCAACTCCACCGCGGTCTCACCGTCGTAAATCCCCCGGCCCCGGCCGTCGAGCCGCTCGACGGAGGCCGCAGGGGCCGTCACCTCGAGGCCGTCGAGGAGCAAGAACTCGACGCTCTCCACCGGCTGCGGCAGAGTGATCCGATCCACCACCTCGATGGCGTGGGTCTCCGGGTCCAGGCTTACCTCGAGTCGATGGTGCCACGGCGCCGGCTCGGCGCCGAACGCAGCCGACGCGAACAGGGCCATCGCCACGACGATCGCCATCCGCACCGCGACGCTGCGGGGCGCGCGCGCCGACCGGCTCCGGCTCATTCCCCGTCCTCCGCCGACGCGTCCTCGTCTTCGTCGTCCGAAGGCAGGGTGCGGCGGAAGTGGGCCATCAACTCCAGCGTCTCCTCACCCCGGCGCACCTGGACCGGCACCGAGTCCCCCCATTCCAGCGAGGCCAGGATCCGGTTCATCCGCAGTTTGCTGTCGATCGCCTGCCCCTTGACCGCGAGCACCACGTCCCCTACCTGCAGTCCGCTCAGGGCGGCGACCGAATCGGGGGCGACGAACACGACCTCCCGGTGCTCATCGTCGCTCAGCCGGGTCGAAGCCCCGAAGTAGGGGTAGAGCGGTTCGCGCTCTTCGGGAAGGCCCCAGAGAAAATCGGCGTAGGAGGCCTGAACCTTCTTCGCCGTCGTCTCACCCGGATCGACCACCGGTTCCGGAATCACCGTCGCGATCGGCCCGTCGAACCACTGACGCGCCTGCCGCTGCAGCCCCAGGTCGTAGGCCAGATGCCCCGACCCGACGAGGACGACCATCACCGGCCGCTCGGCCTCGCTGGCCTGCAACGCCTTGATCGCGTTGTGGGACATCGCCGCGTCCCACAGGCACTGGGCGTCGAGCATGGACTGCCACTGCTCGTCGGACATCGAGTTGTGGAAATCCGCATCCGCGAAGAAGGCCTTGAACAACCGCAGGTGATCGGCGCTCTCGGAGTCCACCTCTCCCGGAACGAACGCCGCCTCCTCCTCGGACAACCCGTCGTAGCCCTTCTCGCGCACGGCGCGAACGATCTTCGGCGGCACGTTGACCGCGTGCATCGGAATCCGATGCTCCCGGGCGTAGAGGAAGATGTCCCGGTAGTAACCCCAGTGATAACCCCAGCTGCGATACCACTCGGAGTCCTCGACGAAGCCCTCCTCGGTCATGTAGCCCCGGGACCAGCGATCGAGATGCGCCTGCTCCGTCGCCGGGTACATCTCGAGACCGATCATCACCGAGCGGCCGCGCTCGTTGAGGGCACGGATCAGCCGCAGCTGGGCACGATGCACCGGCATGCTGGTATGGGACTCGCCGAACAGCACCAGCGAGACCTCGTCCAGCCGGGCGGCCAGCTCGTCGGGCGCGATCGTGTCCCCCTTGTGGGCGTCGACGATCCCGTCGAGGACCAGCTCGACCTGGCGCTCCCGGCGTTCCGGGTCGCCCAGGGGCAACTCCATGACACCGGCGGCAACGGGTAGGGTGGTGGCGGCGATCAGCAGCAGAATCGGCAGGCGCTTCCAGGTCATCGACGATTCCTTCTCCGGCGGGATTACAGAACCGTCACTCTATCCAGGGGCGGGCCTCACCTCAAGCGCAGCGGCCCGGAAAGCCCGGGGAAAAAACGACCGGGCTTACGACAATCGGCCTCCAGAGGCCCGCTCAGCCAGCCGATAAATCCCACGAACCGGCAGTCTTCCGATGGAGGTCCCCATGATCGAAGGAGCGTCCCTGCAGGCGGCCACAGCCGGCCTGAAGCAGTCCCTGGACGAGTTCAAGCAAGCGGCGGGCAAACTATCGGCGGAGGTACTCCCCTCGCCCGACCGGGTCGCCGACAGCCTGGTCGATCTGACCGTTCAGGAGGCAGCGGTCAACGCCGGAGTCGACGTGGTCAAGGCGGCCAACGAGACCACCGGCACCCTGCTCGACGTGGTGCGCTAGCACCGAGCGGAAATCGCGGCCACTACCCGTCGTAGCGGCCGCGCCCCTGCTTCACCTCGGCGCGACGCTTCTTGTCGCGCAGCCGCCGCTCCTTGGAAGCCCGGCTCGGCCGGGTCCGGCGGCGCGGCTTGCGGCGCACGAACGCCGTGGCCAACACCTCGGCGAATCGCTCGAGCAGCAACTCCCGGTTGGCGGACTGACTGCGGTGCTTCTGGGCGTGCATCACCAGCACCCCGTCCCGGGTGACCCGGGTCGCCAGGCGCTCCTCGATACGCGCACGCTGGGCGTCGTCGATGCTGGGCGAGTTGCGCACGTCCCAACGCAGAGTCATGCGGCTGGAGACCTTGTTCGCGTGCTGGCCACCCGGCCCGCTGCTGCGGGACGCGGAGAACTCGAGTTCGGTCTCCGGAATCGACGGCCCCCCGGGGATCTCGATCACGGCATCAGTTCGCTCGGCGCCCCACGCAATGCCTCACGGGCAAACAGCGTCTCGTCGACGCCGTCGACGTCGTACTGGGTGCCGTCGAGATACAGCACGGTCTTGCCGCCGGAATCCAGATCGCGCACCTCGACCCAGATCAGGGTGTTGTAGCCCTGGATGCGATGCACGGTGCGGGTCTCGACCTCGCGGTAGACCTCGTCATCCTTGTAGTAACGCACCAGCATCGGAGCATCCCGCTGGCGGTGAATCTTGGTCGTGTAGTAATCGAACTCCACGCGGCTCGGATCTCGCGGCGTGCTGCGCACGGTGTCGTAGGTCAGCGCGCGATTTTCCAGCACGTGTTCGTCCGCGTCGACCGGGCGACCGACCAGATCCTCCCAGTAGATGTGGGAGCCGAAGAACGGAGTGCGGGCATCGGCGGGCACCGATTGCTCGGACCCGAGTTCAGGCTCGTAGACCCAGCCTTCGTCGACCGCTCGCGCGTGCTTGTAGACGAGGAGCGAACGTCCTTCCGCGGGACCGTCGGTGAAGTAGGCCAGCAGCTTCTGGTCGCCGTCGTCTTCGTCGTCGACGTCGTAGCGGAACATCACGAACTGCGACTCGACCGAATCGCCGTCGGCGGATTCGACGGTCAGGGTCGCGGTCGTCCGCGCGTTGGCCCCGTGGTAGAAGCGCACGTGGTGCGCCGCCTTCATCTCTTCCTCGGCGGAAGGCAGTTCTTCCGCCAGAGCCCCCCCTCCGCAGAGAAGCAGCAGAATCGTCGAAACGGCGGCCGTTTTCAATTTCGTCATCGTTGCCTCCGGGGGGGTGCCCACACCCCTCCTTCTCAGTTTGGGCAATTCATCCCGTCCGGGCAAGTAGATGCGAAGCGGGTTTGTCTCGTACCACCTGCCGAGGACACCGATGGACTGGGAAAAACCACTCTTCAATCTACGTTTCAGCCTGATCAAGCCCATGCTCGTGATCCTGGTATTGATCGTCGGATCGCTGGCGATCGTGCTGGCGATCGTGGGCTCGCTGGGGACGCATCGTTACGAGACCGCCCGGGAGGGCTGGGAGAAGACCCTCGGGGGTCTCGACGACCTGAAACGAGAGTACCCCGCCCGGGAGGCCAACGCCACGGCACGGCGCCTCGAGGAGCTCTCCGGCAAACTGGGACGCGACTACGACCTGACGCCCCGGTATCGTCGGCAGACGCCGGAGCACGATCCACAAGACGGCCCCCCACCCCCGCGGGTAGGCAACTACCGCGCCTGGGCCGAGGCCAGCGACTACTGGGACCAGGTGATCGAGGGGCGACACCCCGAACCGCCCGACACCTTGCTTGCCTGGGCCGATGAGAAAGACGAAGCCCTCGCCGCATTGGTCGATGCCCTGCGCCACAGCGAGACCGCCCGCTGGGAACTGGATGTCGCCGAGGTCTACAGCGGCCCGATGCCCAACCTGCTCGCCCACATGAATCTCCAGCGCGTGTTGGCCGGACTGGCACTGGTCGAACAGCGACGCGGCCGGCCGGAGACGGCTGCCGGCTACCTGGACGCTGCCTGGCTGCTGAACCGCGCGTTGCGCGACGAGCCGATCCTGATCAGTCAGCTGATGAGCTACACCATCGATACCCGGCTCGCGCTGAGCCTGCGGCAGGTCGACGTGGACCCGGGCCTCTGGATCGCACGGATCGAGGAACTGGATCACCGCGCAGGCCTCGAGACGGCGATTCGCCACGAAGGCTGTTCGCTGCTGGCCATCGGCGACGAGGAACGCATTGCGTACACCCACCTGGGAAAGGGCTTCGATCGCTTTCTCGGCCGGGTCGGCCGCCCCTACGTGCGCCTCTGCACCGCCGACAGCAGCGATCGCCTGCGCCGCAGCCTGGAACGGCTGTCCCGGCTGGACTACCTGTGCGACCGGGATCTGGAACTGTTCGAGATCGATCTCTCACCCCAGGGTGCCTGGTGGAATGCCCTCGGCGACAACCTGATGCCCTCCTTCGACGGCACGGTGCGCCGGCTGATGCACCTGGAACTGCAGGAAGAGCTGACCCGTGAGGTGTTGAAGGTCCGGCAGGCCCACCTGCGCGGCGACCCGGGCGCCGGGTTGCTCGGCAGCCGAAGTGCACCGTCGACGGCCTGCCCCCGGGATGAGTGGGTGCTGCGCACCGCCGAGGACCACCCCGGTCTGGAGATCGCGTTCAGGCGCGCGCTGTCCTGGGAGAGCGAAGAACCGCAGAATCGCCGCTTCGCCTTCACGCTGCGGCACCCGATCGCTGCGGAACCGCAGTCGCCGCCTACGACCAGGTAGCCTCGCCCGCCGACTCGAGCAACAGTCGGTCGATGGCGGTCGGGAGGGTCGGATAGATCTTGACCTGGCAGTCGAGGCCGGCCAGGTGCAGCACTTCGGCCACGAGCGAACTGGGGCGCGCCAGGGCGAAACCGCCACCGCAGCGAATCAGCGTGTCCTGCAGATCGAGCAGCGCATCCATCCCGTCGTTCTCGATATGACGGATTTCGACGGCGTCGAGG
>CAZBZH010000164.1:0-8668 GCA_964496265.1 uncultured Acidobacteriota bacterium
GACTGCGCCGCGTTCACCAAGGTCGATGACGGAGGCCGCGTCGGCGAACTGGTCACCGCGCTGCTGCCGACCCGCATTCCCCTTTCGTTCACCACCCATGGCCACCGGGTACCCGACGACCTCAGCGTCGCCTCGGCCCGTGGCCTCGTTTCGTTGATGTTGCGCCCATCCCCCGCTTCTCTGGAGGCCGCTCGATGAGTACCGCCCTGAAACCTGCTTCCCCCGCTACCGGGACCTCGATCGCGATCACCGGTGGCAAGGGAGGTGTCGGCAAGAGCAATCTCACGGTCAACCTGGCCGTGGCCCTCGGACGCTGGGGTAGGCGCGTGCTGTTGGTCGACGGGGACCTCGGCCTGGCCAACCTCGACGTGCTGCTGGGGCTGGTACCCAAACGCAACGTCGAGGATCTGGTTCGCGGAGACGCAACCCTCGAAGAGCTGCTGATCGACGGCCCCGACGGCGTGCGCATCCTGCCCGCCGCCTCGGGCGTGCCCGATCTCTCCCGCCTCGACCAGATGGCGCGCTCCCGCCTGCTCGGCGCCCTGGCGGATACCGCCTCGCTGGCCGACGACGTGCTGATCGATACCGGCGCGGGGCTGGGCGAGGCGACCCTGGCGCTACAGCTCGCCGCTTCCCGGGTGTTGATCGTGACCACGCCCGAACCGACCTCGATGGTCGACGCCTACGCGACGCTGAAGGTGCTCTGGACCGCCGACCCGACCAAGCCGGTCGACGTGGTGGTCAACGCCGCCGACAACGAAGAGACCGGCCGCTGGGCCTACGAACAGATTTCCCGGGCCGCCGAGCACTTCCTCGGCCAGGTCCCCGGTTGGCTCGGCCCGGTGGTGCGCGACGAGAAGGTCGGCGAGGCGGTGCGCCGCCAGCAGGCACTGCTCGAGCTCTTCCCCGGCAGCCAGGCCGGCCGTTGCTACCGACAGATCGCCATGCAGTTGACCGCCGGCGGAGGAGGAGCCGCCGAGAGTTCCGATGACTTCTGGAGACGACTGATGGAGCCGAGTAAGAAGGAGTTGTCTCATTGAGCACCCCGCAGAAACCCCTGCCCTGGACGCCCGCGGTACGCGACCCCGAATCGCGTGAACGGGCGGACTTCGTCGAATCCCATGTCGACCTGGTGCGATTCCTGGCGGTACGGATCTCGTCCCGACTCCCGGCCAACGTGGATGTCGACGACCTGATCCACGACGGCATCGTCGGGTTGCTCGATGCGGCGGAGAAGTTCAATCCCGGCCGCGGAGTGCGCTTCCGCACCTACGCCGAGACCCGCATTCGCGGCGCGATCCTCGATGGCCTGCGCCAGAAGGACTGGCGGCCCCGTTCGGTGCGCATGCGCCAGCGGGACCTGGACCAGACCGTCGGCTTACTGGCCACCCTCAACGGCCGGCCGGCCACCGAGGAAGAGGTCGCCAAGGCGATGGGCCTCGATCTGGCGAACTACCGCACGTTGCTGGAAGGACTTCACGTCGGCCCGTTGCTCTCCCTCGAGGATCTGGCCAACAGCGACCCGGTCACGACCGGCGACTGGGACATGCCCGACGCGCCGCTGGAACAGCGGGACCTGCTCGAGGCGATGGTCGAAGAGATCCAGGGGCTGCCTGAGCGTGAACGGCGGATTCTGGAGCTCTACTACAACGAGGGGCTGACGATGAAGGAGATCGGCACCACCCTCGGGGTCACCGAATCCCGGGTCTGCCAGCTTCACTCGCAGGCCGCCTCTCGCCTGCGCGCCGCGCTCTCGCCGCGGATCCACGCCACACCGCTGACCAAGACGGCGGCACGGGGGGCCCGATGAGCGAAGAACCTCTGCTGCAGCCCGAAGAGGTCGCCAGCGTCCTCGGCGGTGACGAAGAGGGTTCGCCCGATCCGTCCCTGGGCAGCAGTGAACCTGCCGCGGCGACCCGTTTCTCGCTGCGCCAACCGCTGACGCTGACTCCTGCCGAGGAGCAGGGTGCGCGCCAGCGTGCGGACAAGCTGGTGGAGGCGCTGCAGAAGGCGCTCTGCCAGGAGTTGGACGGCGAGTACGAGATCCAGATCGAGGGCTTCCAGCAGGAGCGCGCCGAGTCGGCGTTGACCCTGGTGCCGGAACCGGCCTGGTCGCTGCCGATGCATCTCGACTCCAGCGGCGGCATGCTGCTGGTGCTCAATCCGGCGCTGGCCCTGGCACTGGTCGAGATGGCGATGGGTGGTGTGGGCAACCCGCCGGAGAACGGTCGCGGCCCGACCCCCCTCGAGGTTCGTGTGGCCGAACGTCTGATCGCCGGACTCTCGAGCCGGGTCAGTCACACCACCGACTACAACTTCACCAAGGGCTCGGTGTCGGTGGGCAAGATTCCGTCGAGCATCGCCGCCCCCGGCGAGATCGTCGGCGTGACGCTGCTGCGCTTCAAGCTCTCCGACGAGGCGGAGCGGACCAGCGTGCTGCTGCTGACCACCAACATGCTGCGCGCCCCGCAACAGGCGGCCGACGGCGAGCAGCCGTTGGGTCCGATGAGCGGACGGGTCCAGGAGCTTCCGGTGGAAACCCGGCCGGTGCTGCCGGCGGGGCAGGTCACCCTCAAGGAGCTGACCTCGCTCAAGCCCGGCTCGATCCTCAAGCTCGATCGGGACGCCGGTTCTCAACTCGACCTGCGGGTCGCCGGCGAAACCCTGTTCCGCGGGAACCTCACCCGCGGTGAGAAGGAGCTGTCCTTCGCCGTCGACTGGCGGCGGGACTGGACTCCCGAAGAAAAACCGGAGCCGCCGAAGGAGAAGGCACCCGCCGCCCGGCCCAACGGCGGCCAGGCTGGTGGGAAAGCCGGCGCCCGGGCGGGTGGCCAGGGCGGTCGCCAGGCAGCCGGCCAGGCCGGCAAACCGGGCAACGGTAAGCCCGGTGGTCCCCGCCGCAACGGCGCCGGCCAGAAACCCGCTCCCCAACAGCAGCCGGAAGCTGCCGTCGCAGGAGGAAAGTCGTGAGCGAAACCATCGACCGCGAAGCGTTGCTCGAGCTCGAGTTCCCCGTCGAGGTCTGGTTGGCCTCGGAAAAGATCCCGCTGGAGCGTCTGCTGCGGTTGGAACCCGGCGGCGTGCTGCGCCTGAACAAGGATCCGGACGGGCCGGTGGACCTGGTGGTCAACGGCTCGGTGGTCGCCAGCGGAGAACTGGTCGTCGTCGACGGCTCCTTCGGGTTCCGCATCGGCTCGACCGAGGAAGAGACCATCGCCGACCTGGAGAACGAAGCAGCCGCCGAGGCGGAAGCCGCGGCCGACGGTGGGGACGGTGAAGCCGCCGGCGAGGAAGCCGGCGAGACGGCGGAAGAGACCGAGACCCCCGCCGAGGAGGAATCCGAATGATGCACCTCGAGACCCTCGATCCGGTGACCCTGTTCGCCGTGAGCGCGGCACTCAACCTGCTGGCCGCGCTGCTGTTCGTCACCAGCCGCGCCGGCGCCGCCCTGGGTCGCCGTATCGCCGCGGCCCGGGAGAACCGGGCGCTGCGTCGGGAAGAGAAGGCTCGCCGCAAAGGCCGCAAGGCCCCCGCAAGGGCCGGGGTCCCCGCAGCCAGGGCTACCGCAGCCAGGGCGAACACCCCCAATGCGGCTACGGCGGTCGACGCCGGCGACGGAATCGCCGTCGAGGGTACCGACGCCGCGAACCCGGATGCCCCGGAACTGTCTCCCAGCGAGCAGCGCCTGATTGCCGATCTCGATCGCTGGCGGCGCACCCATGTGGTGACCGACCGCGCGGAGGCCTGAGATGGAATTCCAGCTGAACGAAACCGCCCTCTACGTGTTGAGCGGCCTCAACCTCGCCGTCTTCCTGATGTTCGTCTTCGGCGAGTGGCTCGCCCGCAAGCGCACCCGGGTGGCCAAGGCGCCGGCGGCGCGTCCGTCCACCGCCGCCTCCCAACCGGTGCCCGCCGACCTGCAGGCGCTGATCGACCAGGTTGAGCGGCAAGCGGCAGGATCCAGCCGCGGCAAGCGGCAAGGACCGGCCGCCTCGACGGAGCGAACCGCCTGAATCACCCCGTTGCCGCTGGCACGGAGGTTGATCTTGGAGATCGACGATGAATAGCACCCTCTACACCGCCGCGTCGGGATTGATCGTCCAGAGCCGCAATCTGGAGATCGTCTCGAACAACCTGGCGAACCTGTCGACCAACGGGTTCCGCGCCCAGCGCACCTTCTCGTCGGTCTACCAGCAGCATGTGGGCAGTCCGGGCAATCGCTCGGTGGCCCTGGCCGGTGAGTGGGAGAGCCGCAACCCCGGCGCGATGCTGCCCACGGGGAACCCCCTCGACGTCGCCCTGGGCCGGGATGAGTTGCTGACGATCGAAACGCCGGCGGGCCGGCGCTACACCCGGGATGGCGCGCTCGCCATCTCCCAGGATGGGCGGCTCGTCGACAACCGGGGCTACTCGGTGCTCGATCCCCAGAACATGCCCATCACCGGACTCGGCCCCAACAGCGCGATCACCCCCGGCGGCAAGGTCATGCGCGACGGCGTCGAGGTGTCCCAACTCCGGGTTGCCCGCTTCGACCCCGAGCTACACCGCCGCGAGGGGGACAACCTGCTGACCGCCGACGGCCGGGATAAGGAAGTCGAGACCGTCGCCGAACCTGAACTGCAATCCGGACATCTGGAGCAGGCCAACACCAGCGGCGTGAATGAGCTGGTGCGGATGATCGAGGTCCGCCGGGCCTTCGAGAGCTACCAGCGGCTGATCAGCCTGACCATGAACGACGTGAACCGCAAGACCGTCAACGACATCGCGAAATAGCGAGCGGGCGAACGAACGGAGGATAGACGAGATGTTGAGAGCCATGTGGAGCGCCGCGTCGGGCATGCACGCGCAGCAGCTTCAGATCGACACCATCGCCAACAACCTGGCCAACGTGAACACCAACGGCTTCAAACGCAGCCGCGCGGAGTTCCAGGACCTGCTGTACCAGACGGTCATCGCGCCGGGGACCCAGTCCTCGGCCACGACCCAGACCCCGTCGGGCATCCAGCTCGGCCTGGGTGTTCGCCCGGGCGCGGTCAAGAAACTGTTCGCCCAGGGGGACGTGGCCAAGACCGACAACCCCCTCGACGTGATGATCGAGGGGCAGGGCTTCTTCCGCGTATTGCTGCCGGACGGCAACACCGGGTACACCCGTGACGGCGCCTTCGCCACCGACGCCAACGGCCAGCTCGTCACCTCCCAGGGTTACCCGGTCGATCCGGCGATCACGATTCCGCCGGACGCCACCACGATCCACATCGGTCTCGACGGCACCGTCAGCGTAACCCAGCCGGGACAGCAGGCGGCGGCCCAGGTCGGCCAGATGGAGTTGGCCAACTTCCCCAACCCGTCGGGCCTGATCAGCCAGGGCAACAACCTGTACCTGGCGACCGAAGCGTCGGGCAACCCGGTCGACGGAACGCCGGGGCTCGACGGCCTCGGACCGCTGAGCCAGGGATTCCTCGAGGTCTCCAACGTCAGCATCGTCAACGAGCTGGTGAACATGATCACCGCTCAGCGCGCCTACGAGCTCAACACCCGCTCGATCAAGGCAGGCGACGAGATGCTGCAACAGCTCAACAACATCATCCGGTAAGGGGGCGGCGATGAAACAACGATGGATGCTTCCTCTGCTCCTGCTCCTCGCCGCCGGCACCGCCGCGGTCGCCGACGAACCCTGCCTGGTGCACCTCGACGGCTCGGCCCCGCTGGCCGAGGCACTGGAACGCTGCGCCCTCGAGGCCGCCGAACGCCAGGTCGAGGCGCCGGACCGATTCGAATCGCTCTCCTACCGCTTCGGCGGCGCCGACTCGGTCAAGGGCTCGATCCTGCGGGTCACCGTGGCCGCGGCCGACGGACCGAACCAGGCGGGGGTCGTGCAGCTGACCCTGCGGCTGGAAGGGGACACCATCGGCAAGGCCCGGGCCAGCGTGCGCGGCACCGTCAACGGACCGGCGCTGGTGCCGGTGCGCCACCTGCAACGCAAAGTGCCGATCGATCCCGACGCCCTCGAGATGCGCGACGTCAATCTCACCCGGCTGGCCGCACTGCCGGTGCGCACCACCGAGGGCCTGTCCGACCTGGTGCCGGCGCGCACCCTCAGCGCCGGACGCCCGCTGACCCCGTCGCTGCTGGCGCCGCGGCCGCTGGTGCGCCGAGGCGATGTGGTGGCGCTGCAGGTCCAGCGCGGATCGCTGACGGTCAGCGCCCAGGGAGTGGCCTTCGCCGACGGCAGCGCCGGCCAGACCATCCCGGTGGAGAACAGCAACAACGGCGCACGGCTGCTGGCCAAGGTGCAGGGGGACGGCAGTCTGCAGGTGGTGCGCGGACCGCAACAACGGAGGGCGCGCCGATGAGACGCCTGTTCACCCTGCTCGTGGTCGCGGCGCTGTGCAGCGGCTGCGGCGTGATGAAACGCAAGATGACCCTCGGTCCGTCGGTGGACAAGGACCTGCAGAACCTCGAGTCCCAACTCGACGTGCTGCCCCCGTTCCCCATGCCGGCCAAGGCCTCGGGCTCGCTTTGGACCGACGCCGGCCCGGGCGCGGCGATGAACCGGGACACCCGGGCCTATCGGGTCAACGACCTGGTCACCATCTCGGTGCAGGAGAGTTCGACGGGGACCAACGCGGCCAACACCGCCCTCGATCGTTCGTCGAACCTGGGCGTCGGCGCCCAGACCGGCCAGATCAACATCTCGTCGCTGATCACCGGCTCGACCAACAACACCTTCGACGGCGACGGCACCACCAGCCGCAGCAACACGTTGACCGGCTTCGTCACCGCCCGGGTGATGCAGGTGCTGCCCAACGGCGACCTGATCCTGGCGGGACAGAAGACCGTGATGATCAATCACGAGCGCCAGATGATGACGCTGGTCGGCAGCATCCGGCCCGTGGACATCGACGCCCAGAACCAGGTCTCCTCGGCACTGGTCGGCAACCTGACCGTGCGGCTGTGGGGCCGTGGCGAGATCGACTCCAGCGTCCGCCAGGGTTGGTTCTCGCGCATGCTCAATCGCATCTGGCCCTTCTGATTCCGCTCTCGAGGACTGCGCTGATGAACTCACGACTGCGACGCACAACCTGGATTGCCCTGCTGGCCCTGTTCCTGGCCGTGGTGGCGACCCCCACGGGAGCTGCACCGCGAGTGCGGGTCAAGGACCTCACCGCCGTGGAGGGGGTGCGCTCGAACCCGCTGATCGGTTATGGACTGGTCGTCGGCCTTCAGGGCACCGGCGATGGCGTGCAGGCGGCGTTCACCATCCAGAGTCTGGCCAACGTACTGCGGCGTAGCGGCATCCAGGTTCCGCAGAACCTGATCCGCGTGCGCAACGTGGCGGCGGTGATGGTCACCGCCGACCTGCCTCCCTTCGCCCGCTCGGGCCAGCAGATCGACGTGCAGGTCTCTTCCATGGGCGACGCCCAGAGCCTGCAGGGGGGCACGCTGCTGATGACGCCCCTCTCCGGCCCCGACGGCCAGATCTACGCGGTGGCTCAGGGGGGTGTTTCCATCGGCGGCGCCTTCCTCGGAGGAGGCGGTGGTGGCGGCAACTCGGTGCAGCGCAACCATCCGACCGCGGGCCGCATTCCCTCCGGCGCCACCGTCGAACGGGAGGTCCCGCTGGATCTCGCCCAACGAGATTCCCTGCGACTGTTGCTCAACCAGGCGGACTTCCTCACCGCGGCCCGGGTCGCGGAAGCGGTCAACAGTGGCTTCGGTATGGAGATCGCGCGAGCCGAGGATCCGGTCAGCGTGCGCATCTCGCCGCCGGAACCGTTCCGCGGCGATCTGGTCGGGCTGCTCGCGCGGGTCCAGGCCTTCGAGGTCCGGCCCGACGTCGAGGCCCGGGTCGTGATCAACGAACGAACCGGCACCGTGGTCATGGGTGCCGAGGTCAGGGTCTCCAAGATCGCCGTGGCCCACGGCAATCTGACCGTCGAGATCCAGACCGATCTACAGCCGAGCCAACCGGCGCCGCTGTCCGGCGGCGAGACCGTGGTGCTGCCGCAGCAGGACGTGATCCTCACCGAGGAGAGCAAGGTCATCCAGTTGGCCGACGGGGTGTCGGTCGGTGATGTGGTCGAAGCGCTGAACATGCTCGGCGTCTCGGCCCGGGACATGATCGCGATCTTCCAGTCGATGCATGCCGCGGGCGCGCTCCACGCCAAGGTGGTGGTCCTGTGACGATGCTGGACCCGAACCTGGCCGGCACCGGCCTGCCCCTCGAGCCGAAGCAGGGGGATGACCCCGCCGCGTTGCGCCGTTCCGCCGAGGCCTTCGAGTCGATGCTGCTCCAGACGATGCTGCGCGAGATGCGCGAGGCTCAGCTGGAGAACGGCTTCTTCGGTCAGAGCGCCGGCGCCTCGATCTACGAGGGGATGTTCGAGACCAGTCTCTCCGAGGACCTGGCCAAGGGTTCTCCTCTCGGAATCGCCGATGCCCTGATGAAGGAGTGGCAGCGGGGACCGAAGGGGGAAGCCGCGCCGGCACCGACGGAACTCGACGGCAAGATCCGCAAGCTGCGGGCCGGCCGGCAGTACGGCGCGGTGGTCGAGGCGAGTCGTGGCGCGGGAGCCGCCGTGGCCCCGGTGCCGGCCCCGGTCCCGGCAAAGGCACAGGCGAATGGTCCGGTGCCGCCCGCGGGCGGTCCGGTCGCCGCCGAGGTCCG
>CAZBZH010000165.1:0-8573 GCA_964496265.1 uncultured Acidobacteriota bacterium
CCGGTAGCCGGAAAAGCGGGTGAACTCGCGGATGAAGTGCGACTGGTCGGCGTAGCCCAGTTCCAGGCTCAGCTCGGCCCAGTCCCGGACCTGGCCCGCCTGTAGCCGGCCGAAGACCCGGTAAAAGCGCAGGATGCGTTGGAGTTGTTTGGGGGTGGGGCCCACGTGCCGGCGGAACAGGGTCAACAGGTGCTTGGTCGATACGCGGGCCTGCTGCGCCAGATCGGCGATCGAAACCTCGGCGGGAGATTCGAGCAGCGCGGCGACGGCGTTGGAGGCAGCCGGTGGCGGCAGCAGGTGCGGATCGTGGCGATCTTCCCAGAAGCGGGCCATCCGCTCCAGGCGATCTCCGGGTTCGTTCAGACGGAGGATCTGCTCACGTAGCCGGTCCACTTCGTCGCCGAACAACTCGCTGGCCGGGACCACCCGGTCGTTGAGTTGCTCGAGATCGACCGGGAGCAAGGGGCGGGCCCCGCCGGTCCTGAACCGGGTGGCCATCAACGTGGACTCGAAGTTCGTATCCCCGATGGTGATGAAGTGCCGGTGGACGCCCGAGATCCAGGCGCCCCGGTAGGTTTGCCGCACCTGATCCGTTCCCGGTTCGTAGACGTGCCGCGGCCGTCCGTCGAGTTCCAGCACCAGCGTCACCGTGCCGTCGGGCACGATCCGCTCTCGCGCATGCTCGGGGCGATAGTTCTCCAACAGGAACACCGTCTCGATGCACGCGGACAGCGGGGCGGACTGCGGGACCCACGGGGTGTATTGCATGCCCGATGCTACCCGCAAAACAAGAACGCCCGGCCGTCGAACGACGACCGGGCATCCAGGAAGGACCGTCAGGTCCGTTTGCGCGTTGCCGCCGATGTCAGGGGCAGACCGCCCCGGTTCGTTCCATCCCGTCCGAGTCGGTGCCCAGCGTGCCCTCGGCGGGGCAGGCGTTGCCGGCCCGCACCAGGTAGGCGAACAGGCTGCCGGCGGCCGGGTCATCGAACTCGGTCGAGCTGTTGTCGCTGCCGTCGGTCTCCAGGCAGACCGCGTTGAGGAAGTCCGACGGATCGTCGGCCCGCAGGGTGTCGAAGGCGAGCGAGCCGGGTTGGCCGCCGAGGTCCGCCGGATCCGACCAGAACAGGTCGACGGTGGTCGCCAGGGACGAGCCGATCTGCTTGGCCAGCATCAGGTCCTGCACCTCTCCGGGGGTGGCCCAGACGTTGCCGTCGCCGTCGTTGCAATCGCCGGCCACGGCGACATAGCCCGCGGGTTGGGTGCAGTCGGAGAGAGTGACCAGCGGGTTGCCGAAGCCGTCGCTGTCCAGATCCTCGAACCAGGTCAGCGGGGTGCAGGCCGAGGAAGCGCAGTAGGCGCCGTGAGTCGGGTTGAAGAAGGTGTTGTCGACCTTGCCGCCGAAGACCACCATCTCGTTGCCGGTGAAGATCGCGCTGTGATCGAAGCGACCGGTGGGGTTCTGCACCTCGCTGGTCGCGGTCCAGCTGTCGGTGACCGGATCGTAGCGGCCGCCGGTATCCCAGTTGTTTGAACTCTGGCGACCGCCCCAGACCACCATCTCCTCACCGGTCCACACGGCACTGTGCCAGACCCGCTGGGTCGGAACGTTGCTCAGGGAAGTCGGCTGCCAGGTGTCGGTGGCCGGGTTGTAGCGGCCGCCGGTGTCTCCACCGGAGGTGTTCACGCCGCCACCCCAGACGATCGCCTCGGTTCCGGTCCACACGGTGGTGTGACCGCTGCGTCCCGAGGGAGCGCCGACGGAGGAAATCGGGGTCCAGGTATCGCCGACGGGGTCGTAACGGGCGCCGTCGTCATTGAGCGAGCCGCCCCAGACGAGGGCTTCGCTGCCCGTCCAGATCATGCGGGGGTAGTTGCGGGCCGAGGGTGCACCGGTTCCGGACATCGCGGTCCAGCTATCGGTGGCCGGGTCATAGCGGGCTCCGTCGTTGAGGGTGGTGCTGTCCGAACCGCCCCAGACGATCATCTCGCTGCCGGTCCAGGCGGTGCCGAAGCTCGCTCGAGGTCCCGGAGCGCCGACGGTGGTGGTGGCGGTCCAGGTGTCGGTGGCCGGGTTGTAGCGGCCGCCGGTGTCGGTCCGGCTGCTGAACTGTCCACCCCAGACGATCACCTCGGTTCCGGTCCAGACCGAGCGGTGCCGCTCACGGAACGAGGGCACGTTGGTGGTCGAGTACTGGGACCAGGTGTTGAGCGCCGGATCGTAGATCCCGCCGTTCTCGAAGGAGCCCCCTTCGCTGCGTCCGCCGAAGACGAACATCTCGGTGCCGGTCCAGACCGCGGTGTGCTCGGTGCGCGGGTTGGGAATCAGGTCGGCGTAGGTCTGGGCCCAGGTCGAGGTGCTCGGGGTCCAGGTCAGGCCGGTGTCGATGGGGAAGAACGGGTTGAAGATCTCGACCCCACCCCAGATGACCACCTCGTTGCCGGTCCAGACCATGGTGTGATCGGTGCGGTCGACCACCAGGGCGGAGAACGGCAGGTCGTTGAAGATCTCGGTGACCGGGTCGAAGCTGTCCGCCGGAACCGGCGCCTGGTTGCCGCCGAAGGAGATCATCTCGCTTCCGGTCCAGACCGCGGTGTGGGCCCAGCGGCCGTTGGGGCCGAAGATGCTGGTCCAGGAGTCGGTGACCGGGTCGTACATCGCGCCGGTGTTGGAGGTCAGCTCGAACTCCTCACCGGTCTCCGGGTCGAACTCCAGGTACACGCCGGACCAGATGATCATTTCGCTTCCGGTCCAGACCGCCGTGTGCCGGGCCCGGTCTTCCTGGGGGAAGAACTGCAATCCGTTCCAGCTGTCGGTGGCCGGGTTGTAGCGTCCCGAATCGAAGTTGATCGTGAAGGCATCCTCGCCGCCGCCCCAGACGATCATCTCGCTGCCGGTCCAGACCGCGGTTGCGTAGGGCGCTTCGCTCGGACCGGACTGGTTCATCGTGCCCCAGGTGTCGGTCGACGGGTTGTAGCGCCCACCGCCGAAGTCGTCGCCGCCCCAGACCACCATCTCGCTGCCGGTCCAGACCGCGACGTGCCGCTCGCGGGGAGAGGGCATGTTGACGTCGCTCATCGAGGACCAGGTGTTGGTCGTCGGGTTGTAGCGTAGGCCGGCCTGATCGTTCTCGACAAAGCCGCCCCAGATCAGCATCTCGGTGCCGGTCCAGACCGCGGTGTGGTCGCCTCGGGGCGTGCTGCCCGCCGACGGAAGCGCCGTCCAGGTATCGGTGACCGGATCGTAGCGGCCGCCGTCGTCGTAGCCGAAGCTGCCCCGGTGATAGCCACCCCAGACCAGCATCTCGCTGCCGGTCCAGATAGCGGTGTGGGCGAAGCGGGCGCCGGGCTGCTGCCGGATTGGGCCGCGCCAGCTGTCGTCGGCGCAACTGGCCACCGCGTCGTCAGGGGTCGGCAGTTCGATCGACCCGGGAGGAATCGGCAGCGGCTCCAGCCGGTCGCCGGCGCCCGCAGCCTTCGTGTCCGCCGCGGACTGCCGGGTCATGAAGCCGGACAGGGTCTGCTTGGGCCAGGCCTTGCGCAGGACCGTCAGATGATCGGAGTCGGCTCGTTCGATGGCGACACGGTAGAACGAGGAGCGGTCCTGCAGCATCGGGCTGACCAGCCCGGCCCGGAGAGTGTCCACGTTCAGGTCCATGCGCAGCCGCTCGGTGACCATCGCCCACTCGTCGTCGCTCAGCCGGCGGGCGTCGTGCGCGGCTTCGGGACGGCCCCGGCGCCAGGATTCGATCTCGGCACCCATCGCGCGGAAGTCCGCCGCCGTCAGGCCGGACTTCCAGTCCGCGGCGATCGAGTTCAGGGTTTCGCGGTGGATCGAGCCGTCGTTCTCGAAGTTCTTCTCGGCCAGCCGGTTGACCAGCACCGGCAGGGCGATGTGCTCCGCGATGCGCCGAGGGTCGTTACCCAGCGCTTCGAACAGGCGGTTGAGCCGGGCGGCGTCCCGGGTGCCGGCCGCGATGCGATCCAGCTCCCGCTGGAGCATCGCCGGGGTAATCTCGATACCCCAGCGGCGTTTCAGCAGATCTCTCCGGGCTTCGATCGACTGCCATTGAGCCAGAAGCTCGGCGTCGCTGACCGCGTCCCGGTAGGCCGGCTTGGCCTGGGCGTTGCTCTCGGGCCACTCCCGGTTGTCCCAGTAAACCTGCCCCAGTGCTCGGCGGGCCTCCAGGGTGTCGTCTCCCGCTCCGGCGGCCGGATCTTCGGCCAGAACCGGCCCGACCGCGGCGAGCAGACAGAGCAAAAGCGGGATGAACCGCCACGCGCGGTTCGGGGACGTGGTTTTTCGTGGTTGTCGGTGCATCGTCATGAACGGGACCCTCTCTTGAACGAATCCGGACCGGGCCAGAAACGACCCTCCGCCTACCGAGGCGGGAACGAGGCGCCCACCGGCTCAGAGATTTCGGATTTTTCGAGATTGGGCCACGCCGGCCGCGGCTTGCTGGAGAGCTCAGTCGTCGTCGGAGGTGCGCAGCGGGGAGCCGGCCAGCTCCAGCAGCCGCTTGAGGTGTTCCGGGTGCTCGGCCAGCAGGGACTCGATCTCGGCGCGCTCGGCCTGGCTCAGCCGGTGCTCCCGGTAGGCGATCAGCCGTTCATCTTCGAGGCCCCGGGGTCGTTCGGTCCGCTTTGCAACCATGTCCTAGCGCTCCTTCCCTCGGGGAGTCCGCCGTCCCGGCGTTTTGCCCCCGGCAGGACATGGGGCGCAGGCGCGAGGGGCGAAAGCTCCCGGTGACGTGCGAAGATGCATCGACGAACCGAGCGCAGCGGCGCTCGCGCTGGAGGACAGGTGCTACGCGACGCGATCAACCGGTTGGAGACTGCGGTCCTCGCTCGGGCCCGCCTGGTTCTCGCCGCGTCGATCGTGTTGACTCTGGCCGCTCTCGTCCTGGGTAGCGGGGTCAAGATGAAGACCTCGCGGGTCGATCTGGCGCCGCCCGACGACCCCGACCAGATCCGTCTCGAAGCGCTGACCCGGGAGTTCCGGGGAAGCGGCGCGCTGATCGCGGCGGTCGAGGCGCCGGATTCGGTTTCCGATCAGGAGCTCCGCGAGTTCGTCGATCAGCTTGCCGCGGACTTCGCCACCGATCCCCAGGTGCGGCATGTCTTTCACAAGGTGGATACCGAGTGGCTGCTGCTCCACGGACTTCATCTCTATCCGCCGGAGCAGCTGGATCGCATCGCCGGCTCGATCGGCCGGCGCGGCGCGTTGCTCGGACTGCTCCCCTCGATCGATGGCTTCGCGGCGCTCAATCGGTCGATCTCGGCCCAACTCGAACAGGGGGCATCCCAGGGCGCGGCCGGTGGCGAGGCGGCGGCGGGGATCGCTCAGCTTTCCCGCCTGATCGCCTTCCAGCGTCGCTTCCTCGAGAACCCCGACGGGGTCCTCGGTGAACTCGAGTCCCGCCCACCGCTGGCGGCTCTGGCCGGTGAGAACGCGGACCAGGCCGACGGCTATCTCCGCGGCGGCCGCAATGGCGGTGGACGGATTCACTTCATCGTTATCTCCCCGGCGGGCACCGACCGCCGCCTGCCGGCGCTGCGCAAGCTGGTGCAGGGCATGCGCCGGCTGGCGGACGTCCGGTTGCAGAGCGGGGCGGCCGTCGGCCGCTACACCGTGTCCTTCACCGGGCAGCCCGCCACCACCGTCGAGGAGATGGCCACGGTGCAGAAGGACGCCATCGCCACCTCGGTTCTGGCGGTGATCGGTGTGTCGATCCTGACCTTCTTCGTGTTCCGCTACCGGGCCCACGCGATCCTGGCGCTGGCGGCGCTGTTCATGGGGATCATCTGGGCCTTCGGCGCGGTGCGCCTGCATCTCGGCTACCTCAACCTGATCACCTCCTCGTTCGTCTCGACGCTGGTCGGCGTCGGCGTCGACTACGTGATTCATCCGGTGTCCGAGTACGAACTCGAAGAAGCCCACAACCGGGATCCGGTCGAGGCCACCCGGCGGGCCTACCACCACGTGGGTCCCGCCGTGTTCGTCGGTGGCCTGACCACCGCCTTCGCCTTCTTCTCGATTCTGCTGATGGAGTTTCGCGGCTTCGCCGAACTGGGTCTGGTGGCCGGAGTCGGTGTGGTGCTCTGCCTGTTTGCCGCGCTGTGCACGCTTCCGGCGATCCTGGTGTTGTACGGCCGGCGCCGCGCCCGCCGGGACAAACGTCCGGCGCGCCGGGCGGCGGCGGTCGATCGGGTCTGGGCCCACTGGCTGGCCGGAGTCACCTGCCGCTATCCCCGCACCGTGGTGGTCGCCGCGCTCGCCCTGACCGGCGCCGCGGTGCTCTCGATTCCGGGCATTCGCTTCGATACCGATCTGCTGGAGCTGCTGCCCGCCGAGGCGGAGTCGGTGCGCTACCAGAAGCGTCTCGTCCGTGAGTCCACCCTTTCTCCGCTGTTCAACGTGGCGGCGGTCGAGGACCTGGAGGCGCTGCGCGAGCTGGCGGAGCGGGCGTCCGCCGAGCCACATGTCGCGCGCTTCGAGTCGGTGCTGCGCTACCTGCCCCGGGATCCCGACATGTCGCGACGAGCGGTCGCCGGTCTCGGCGTCATGCTGGAGCAGGTGCAGCTGGCTGCGGAAACAAGGGCGGTCGATACCCCGATGCTGGTGGAGTCGGCCGAGGCGTTGATCGATGGTCTCGATGCCGCGGCCACCGATGCCTTCGATGCCGGCGTGTCCGAGTTGGTCGCGCCGTTGGAGGAGGCGCTGGAAGACGCGGAGGCCATCGCCGAACTGGCTGCCGGCGCCGGACCGGCACAGGTCGAGGCCTGGAGCGCGGGGCAGGTCCGCTTGCTCGATTGGTCTCGCCGGTTGCTGGCGGACCTTCGCGCCGCCGCCGCGGCGTCGCCTCCCACGGTCGAGAGGTTGCCCGAGCCGTTGCGCACTCGCTTCGTGACCGACAGCGGCCGCTACCTGGCCTTTCTCTATCCCGAAGGCAACGTGTTCGACCCGGAGCGATTGGCGCCCTATGTCGAGGCCTCCCGCCGGGTCTCCGAGACCGCGACCGGATTCCCGCTGATGTTCCTCAAGATGTCCCGACGCATCACCGACGGCTTCTTCAAGGCGGTCGCCGCCGGCTTGGGCCTGGTGTTGATCGTCTTGCTCATCACCTTCCGCAGCCTGCGGGACGCGTTGCTCGCGGCGCTGCCTCTCGCCGTCGGCGCCACCTGGATGCTCGGTGGGATGGGATGGCTCGACGTGCACTTCAACTTCGCCAACCTGGTCGCGGTGCCGCTGATCATCGGCGTGGGCATTGATCACGGGGTGCATATCGTCAGCCGGCTGCGCTACGAGGGGGACGAGGGGATGGAGACGGTGCTGCGCCACACCGGCCGGGCGATCCTGATCGCGTCCCTGACCACCATGATCGGTTTCGGCAGCCTGACCCTGGCCGATCACAGCGGCATGCGGAGCCTCGGGATCGTGTTGCTGCTGGGAGTGGGGGCCTGCCTCCTGACCTCGATGGTTCTGTTGCCCAACGTCCTGATCCTGTTGGGGCTGGCCCGGCGCTGAAGCGCGGCGCGCCCCGGGCAGTGTGCCCTCGATCGGCCGTCGCGGTACGATGGCGGTATGAAGCGTTTGTGCACCGCCGCGCTGCTCCTCTGCCTGGCCGCGTCTCCGGCAGCGGCCGCCGCCGCTCTCGATGTGGTGGTGTGGGCGCCCGGTTATCCGGGAAGTACCGAGCAGGCCCAGCCGACGATGGACGCTCTGGGCAAGGCGTTGGCCGCTGCCGTCGAGACGCCGTTGGCTCCGCGGGTTACCTACTACAAGTCCCTCGAGCAGGGGCGCGCCGCCGTCGAGGGCTCGGCCCACCTGGTGATGGTCCCCACGGCGGTGTGGGCCGCGTTCGGCGATGAGCTGTCGTTGACGCCGCTGGCCCAGGCCCAGCGGGGAGACTCCGGGGAGCGCTGGAGCCTCGTCGCCGCCAAGGGGAAGGTGGGCAAGGCCGAGGATCTGGCGGAGATGACCCTCAGCAGCCAGATCGGCTACGCTCCGGAGTTCGTGCGCGGCCCGGTGTTGTCGGCATGGGGCGCGCTTCCCGAGTCCACGTCGGTGTCCTTCGAGTCTCGCATGCGCTCGGCGTTGCGCCGGGCCTCCAAGGGAGAGCCGGAGGTGGTGCTGATCGACTCGGACCAAACCGCCGCCCTGGGCGCGCTGCGCTTCGCCGCCGACCTCGAGGTGGTGGCGACCTCGCCGGCGTTGCCCCTGACCCTGGTCTGCGTCGTCGGCTCCGGCTCCGAGTCCAGGCTGCCGGTCGACGCGGAGACGCTCGGTCAGGCGTTGCTCGAGATGCATCGCACCGACCCGGAGCTGCTCGAGTCGCTGCGCATCGACCGGTTCGTTGCGGTGGATGCCGAGGCGCTGGAAGCGCTGCGCCGTTGATGCCGCGACTCACCCGGCGCTCGCGGGCGCTTCTGTTCCTGTTACCGCTGCTGCTAGTCGCCGCAGGGTGCCGTTCGGCACTGCGCGAACCGCGGCCCCTGAGCGAGCTCGCCGGTTCCGGCGACGGTCTCTCGGCCGCTGAGTCTGCTTCCCGGGCCGCCGAATTGTTCGAGAG
>CAZBZH010000166.1:0-8568 GCA_964496265.1 uncultured Acidobacteriota bacterium
TGCCCTTCTTGGCGGCCTTCTTCCCCCCCTTGGGGCGAGGTTTCTTGCCGCTCTTGGCGCCGCCCTTCGGCGCGGATTTCTTACCGGCCTTCTTGCCCGTCTTCTTGCCCGTCTTCTTGCCGGCCTTCTTGCCGATCTTCCGGGGTTCGGCATTGCCGTTGGCCCGGGGAGTCCCGGTCTGACTGGCCGCGGGCAGGCCGCGCACCAGCACCTCGTCGATGCCGTCGGTCTCGTCGAGCCGCACGACCACCGACTGCTGCCGCGAGGTCGGCACGTTCTTGCCCACGTAGTCCGCCTTGATCGGCAGCTCCCGGTGCCCCCGGTCCACCAGCACCACCAGTTGGATCGCCGCCGGCCGGCCCAGATCGGTCACCCCGTCGAGGGCAGCCCGGATCGTTCGTCCGGTGAACAGCACGTCGTCGACGAGCACGACCTTGCAGTCGTCCACCTCGAAGGGGATCTCGGTACGGCGCAGGATCGGATGGTCGGCGACCAGGCTCAGGTCGTCCCGATACAGGTTGATGTCGAGGGTGCCCAGCGGCGGCTCGGTACCGGTGATCTCACCGAGCTTGGCGGTCAGGCGCCGGGCCAGCGGCACCCCCCGGGTGCGGATGCCGACGATGGCCAGGGAGGCCAGCGTGCGGTTGCGTTCGACGATCTCGTGGGCGATCCGCGTCAGGGCGCGGTCCATCTCTACGGCGTCCAGGATGCGGACGCTCCCCTCGGCATTCATTCGCGACTCCTTGCGACCTCTCAGGGTCCGCTTAAAGGTGCATGCGCAGGGGCATGCTACCACGCAAATACCCGTTGGACACGAGCCCTGGCGACCGTGATAGGCTGCGCGCTCGGACGCCGCCGACTCCGGTCCCCGACACCGCCGGAGCCCCGCCTGGCGCGGGATTGCGGCGATGGATGGCAAGTGAGCACCGCAACCGAAACCAAGCTCGATCGCGACCAATACCGCGCCATTCGCCTGCTGGCCCAGGGCCTCGACGGCAGCGACGATCTGGACCCCCAGGAGCGGCTGGAACAGAACGGATTCGTGCGTTCCCTCGGAGGCATCGAGGCCTACATCGCCCTCCGGGCGCGCATCCCTGCGCTGGGACGCTTCGACGTCGATACCGCCGTCGCGACCTCCTGCGTCCGGTTGATCCCCGCCGTGCGGGGCTGCATCTACCTGGTCGGCCGGCAGCAGGTCGCGCTGGCCCTGCGGGTCGCCGATCTGCTCAGCCGTTCCAGGGCCCGGCGGGACCGGGAGAAGGCCGGGGTCAAGAGCGGTGAGGTCGAGCGCCTGGCGGAACAGGTGGTCGAAACCCTGACCGCCACCGGCCCGTTGACCACCCAGTCCCTACGACGGCGCCTGCCCGCCGGCGCGGTCCGCTCCCTGGGCGATGCGGGCAAGAAGGTCGGGATTTCCTCGCCTCTCCCGCCGGCGCTGCGAGATCTGGAGTTCGCCGGCCGAATCCGGCGGATGCCCCACCAGGACCGACTCGATACCGAGCGCTACCTGTGGCAGGTCGAGGAACGCAACCCCTTCGAGGGGCTGGAAGACGACGAATCTCTCGCCGAGCTGGCCGAACCCCTGGCCGAGGTCTTCTTCTCGGCAGCGGGGGTGGGAACCCTCGACCAGTTCTGCGCCTGGTCCGGCCTCGGCAAGGGGGACGCCGGCCCCGCGCTGGAACAGATGGGCCTGCACCCGGTCGAACTCGAGGACGCCGAGGGCCCCGCCTGGCTTCACGAGAGTGCGGTGCATCTGCTGGTGGAGACCGAGCGCTCCCGGGAAGCGGTGGGCTTCCTGCCCTTCGAGGACAACCTGGTCTCGCTGGGTGAGCGGCCGGCGACGTTCATCGACCCGCAACACCACGGCATCGAGGTTTCGATTCGCGGACGCCGCGGCACCACGACCCTGGGTGAGGCTACCGCTCTGCCCTACCGCGCCGTGGTCGCCGAGGGCGGGATCCGTGGCTTCTGGGAGTTCGACTCCGCCGCCGGGGAGATCGCCATCGCCTGGCTCGACGAGGTCTCGAAGTCCACGCGAGCCGCCGCCGAGGAGAAGGCCGCCCGGCTGGCCCACTGGATCCGGGACGACCTGGGCCATGCCCGCAGCTTCTCGCTGGACACCGACGAGGCGATCGGCGCGCGGCTCGAGGCCCTGCGCGGCGGGAGCTACGGCGGGGCGCCCAAGGGCAGCCCCGGCCGCAAGACGCCGACCCGCAAGGCCAGGCCGAAGCCGAAGAAGTGAGCCGCCGGGCCGGGCCTCGGCGCCCGGCCCCGGCGTGCTATCGTGTGTTTCCGACATGCTCGACCTGACCACCTCCGTCATCCGCAACCTCGACCTCGGCCACGGTAACTATCTGATCGAATTCGGCGTGCCCGAATCGATCCAGCAGATGAAGCCGGCCCAGTTCTTCATGATCGGCACGCCCGGCTCCGAGCCGCTGCTGCGCCGCCCCTACTCGGTCTGTGGCCTGGCCGGAACCTTTCCCGACGGCCCCAAGGACTGCGCTCAGGTGCTGTACAAGGTTTACGGCAAGGGCACCCGGCTGTTGTCGGGCCTGGGCAAGGGGGCCGAACTCAAGGTGCTCGGCCCGCTGGGCAACGGCTTCGAAGCGCCCCCCTCCACCGAGCGCAAGGCACTGCTGGTCGCCGGCGGGATCGGGTCGGCGCCCTTCCCGCTGTTCATCCAACATCTGATCGCCGCGGGACACGACACGCCGCGCATGATCTACGGAGCGCGCAGCCAGGGGGACCTGCCCCTGCTGTCCTGGTTCCGGGATTGCTGCGAGGAGGTGCTGGTCACCTCCGACGACGGCAGCATCGGCGAGGCCGGACGGGTGACCCAGCCGCTGGAGCGGATCCTGGAGAGCGGCGAAGGGGAACGCCTGCACCTCTACGTCTGCGGTCCCGACCCGATGCTCCACGCGGTGGCCGCCCTGGCCGGACGCTACGACGTGCCCTGCGATCTGGCCCTCGAGGCACCGATGGCCTGCGGCTTCGGCGTCTGCCTCGGCTGCGTGGTGCCGGTCTACGGCGAGGACGGCGAGGTGCACTACGAACGGGTCTGTGTCGACGGCCCGGTCATGCCCGCCCAACGGATGGCCTGGTGATGGTCGATCTCTCGGTAGAACTCGGGCCGCTCAAACTCAAGAACCCGGTGCTGACGGCCTCGGGAACCTTCGGCTACGGCCTCGAGTTCGAGCCCTTCTTCGATCTCGGTTCCCTGGGCGGCATCGTGAGCAAGGGGCTCTCCCCTCGCCCGCGCCACGGCAACCCGCCCCAGCGTATCGCCGAAACGCCGGCGGGCATGCTCAATACCATCGGCCTGCAGAACGTCGGCGTCGACGCGTTCCTCAGCGACAAGCTACCGAAGCTGCAGCACTACGACATGGCGGTGCTGGCCACCGAGGCGGAGTACGTCGAGGTCTGCAAGAAGCTGGACGGCGCTCCCGGTCTGGCGGGCATCGAGTTGAACGTCTCCTGCCCCAACGTCGAATGCGGCGGGATCGCCTTCGGCAACGACCCCAGGGCGCTGGCCTCGGTGACCGAGGCCTGCCGCAAGGCGACCACCCTGCCGCTGCTGGTCAAGCTCTCGCCCAACGTCACGGATATCCGCGAGACCGCCCGGGCCGCCGAGGGGGCCGGCGCCGACGCGCTGTCCCTGGTCAACACCTTCGTCGGGATGGCGATCGACGTCGAGGCCCGGCGGCCGGTGCTCAACCGGATCTCCGGCGGGCTGTCGGGCCCCGCGATCCGGCCGCTGGCGGTCCATCTGACCTGGCAGACCTACAACGCCGTCAAGATTCCGCTGATGGGCATGGGCGGGATCACCTGCGCCCGGGACGCCCTGGAGTTCATCCTGGCCGGCGCCTCGGCCGTCCAGATCGGCACCTCCAACTTCGTCACGCCGACATCCGCCGCCGACCTGGTCAACGAGTTGCGCGACTACCTCGAGCAGCATGGCTTCAACAGCGTGCGCGAGCTGGTCGGATCGCTGCAGGTGGACCCATGAGCCGTCCCGAGATCGCCCCCGACCGCCGGGTGTTCGTCGCCCTCGACACGCCCGACGCCGACGGCGCCTGCGAGCTGGCGGCCGCGGTCGCTCCGTCGGTCGGCGGCTACAAGATCGGCCTGGAACTGTTCTCCTCCCACGGCCCCGCCGTGGTGCGCCGCATGGCGGAGGAGACCGGACGGCCGCTGTTCGTCGATCTCAAGCTCCACGACATCCCCAACACCGTGGCCAAGGCCGCGGCGGCCCTGGGACGACTGGGAGCCGGGTTCCTCACGGTTCACGCCCTGGGTGGCGAGGCGATGATCGCCCGGGCGGTCGAGGGAGCCCGGGAGGGCGCGGCGTCCGCCGGCCTGGAACCGCCGGCGATCCTCGCCGTCACCGTGCTGACCAGTCACGACGACGCCGACCTGGAACGCCTGGGCCTGGCCGGACCCTGCGAGAGCGCCGTCTGCCGGCTCGCCGAATCCGCCTCCCGGGCGGGAGCCCAGGGCGTGGTCTGCTCCGCCCTCGAGATCGAGATGGTGCGCGAGGTCTTCCCCCAGGGGGTCCTGATGGTCCCGGGCATTCGCCCTGCCGGCGCTTCCCTGGACGACCAGTCCCGGGTGGCCACTCCCGCCAGCGCGGTGGCCCGTGGCGCCGACTACCTGGTGATCGGGCGGCCGATCACCCGGGCCGACGAGCCCCGCGCGGCAGCCGAGGCGATCGCCCGGGAGCTGGCCGAGGCCTGACCCGGCGCCGGCTCCGGTCCGGCATCGGACCCAGCGTGTCCCGGCCGCTATGATGGATCCCATGCGCGTCACCTTTCTCGGCACCGGAACCTCGAGCGGCGTCCCCGTTCCGACCTGCGACTGCGCCATCTGCACCTCCGACGATCCCCGTGACCGGCGGCTGCGCCCTTCGGTGTTTCTCGAGTGGGAGGACGCGGGGATCCTGATCGACACCTCCACCGATCTGCGCCAGCAGGCGCTGCGCGAAAAGATCCAACGGGTCGACGCGATCCTCTACACCCACGCCCATGCCGACCACGTGCTGGGTCTCGACGAACTGCGGATCTACAACTGGCGTCAGGCGGCGCCGATCGAGGCCTACGGTTCGGCGGACACCCTGGAGAAACTGGCGCGGACCTTCTGGTACGTGTTCGACACCGGCCCCAACGAGTCAACCAAGCCCGCCCTCGATCGAAGGCAGGTGGAAGGCCCATTCGAGTTGCGGGGCAAGACCGTGGTCCCCGTGCCGATTTTTCACGGACGCATGCCGATCTACGGCTACCGGATCGGCCGCTTCGCCTACGTGACCGATGTGAGCCGGATCCCCGAGAGCAGCCTACCGCTCCTCGCCGACCTGGACCATCTGGTGATCGGCGCCCTGCGGCGACGGCCCCATCCGACCCACATGAACTTCGAGCAGGCGGTCGAGGCGGCGCAAACCATCGGAGCCGCCCGCACCTGGTTCACCCATCTCAGTCACGAGGTGCGCCACGCCGAAGGCGAGGCGGAACTGCCGGAAAACGTGCGCATCGCGTACGATGGGTTGAGACTGGATATCGACGAGGGGATCTCGGAGGTTCGATGAAGCGTCCCGTCCGGTTCGGATGGATCTTCGCCGTCTGCGTCTTCGCCGCCGCGCTGTGGCTCGCTCCCCAGGGAGACGAGGCTCCGCTGACGCTGGAGGACGTGGTTCGCATGCACGTCTCCGGCACCGACCGCGCCACGATCCTGGAACAGATCCGTACCCGGGAGGTCGACCTCGACCTCTCGCCGGAAATGCTGCAGGAACTCAGACTGGCCGGCGTTCCATCGGAGCTGATCGAAGCGTTGGAGCGGCGGCAGGCCGCCATCGAGAAGGCGAAGAAACTCGCCGCCGGTGAACCGGTCGCCGACGAACCCCTCGCCGGCCCCGAGCTCAAGGTCCTGCTGGTCCCCCGCCGGGGCAAGCAAGCAGCCGACGCCGACGCTGAAGGCGGCGCTGAGGGCGACGATGACGCCGACGCTGAGGGCGGCGCTGAAGGGGCAGACGGCGAGGAGGAGGAGCCGGGCAAGTCACGCCGGCTCGTCTATCCCGGGGTGCTGCTGGATCCGGCGACGATCCAGGCCCACAACCTCTCGCCCGACGATCCTGCCGGACTGCGGATCGGCGACATCGGGATCTTCCTGGCCTGCACCAAGGCGACCCATGTCCCGGATCAGTGGCGGGCCAAATCCCCTCTCGGCAGGGATTTCGTCGCCATGCCCCGCCACCGGATGTTGGCCTTCGCCTCGGGTGCCCGCAGGCTGGAAGAGGGTGAGGTGGCTCCCCATCTGCGCAGCCTGATGCAGCGCGTGGTAGCCGCCATGACCCAGGAGCGGCAGCGGCCGAGCGACGAGAAGCTCCCGGACTTCCTGGAACTCGAGGCGCCCGGCGAGTTGATCGCCTCCCTCGATCCCAAACGTCGGGGCGAGCCCCACAACCTGATGCTCGGTCTGGCGGTGCAGGTCAACGGCAAGTTCATCGCCCTGACCGTGGCCCAGCTCGACGGCGTGGAGGTCGGCGACGAGGGGACGGTGCTGCGCGCCTCGGTCTGGAGCAAGTTCAGCGCGGGACTCAGCCCGATCGGCGTCGAGTTCCACCGGCACTAGGCACGCCGGCGGGCCGCCGCGACGGGGAGCCGGCCGAAGGACACGGCGCGGCGGAAGCGTCAGTTCAGCTGCAGCGAGACCAGCTTCGAGACACCCGCCTCTTCCATGGTGACCCCGTACATCAGGTCGGCGGATTCCATCGCCAGCTTGTTGTGGGTCACCAGGATGAACTGGGTCTGGGCGGCGTACTCCCGCAGCATGCGGGTGAAGCGGCCGACGTTCAGGTCGTCCAGCGCCGCGTCGACCTCGTCCAGCAAACAGAAGGGCGAGGGCTGGTAGCGGAAGATGGCAAACAGCAGCGAGATCGCCGACATCGCCTTCTCACCGCCGGACATCTGGTGCACGCCGGCGAGCTTCTTTCCGGGAGGCTGACAGAGGATCTCGATGCCCCCTTCCAGCACGTCCTCCCCTTCCTCGAGCCTCAGGTCGGCTCGGCCGCCGTTGAACAGCAGGCCGAAGATCTCCTGGTAGTTCTTGCGGATCGCCTCGAAGGCCTCGAGGAAGCGTTCCCGGGACTGGCGGTTGATCTTGCGGATCGACTCGCGCAGCGAGTTGATCGAGGTCTCCAGATCTTCCCGCTGGCCGGTCAGGAAGGTGTTCCGTTCGTCGAGTTCGGAGAACTCGTCGATCGCCATCATGTTGACCGGCCCCATCTTCTCCAGCTTCTCCTTGATGCCCCCGATCTCCTCCTCGAGCAGATCCAGATCGGGCAGGTCGAACTGGGCCAGCGGGCAGGCCTCGGCGTCTTCACCCTCCGCGGCGGACGCCGTCTCGCCGGCGGCGGCGGCGCGGATCTCGTCGTCGGAGATCTCACGGGGGGCGGCGCCTCCCTCTTCTTCCTCGGCGGCACGCAACTCGGCAGCCAGGGCTTGAACCGCCTCGCCGGCGCTCATGCCCAACTCCTCGCGGCACAGATCGTCCAGGTGCCGGCGGTCGGCCTCGAGGGTGGCACGTTCCATCTCGGCGTCCCGGGCGGTGGCGCGCTGCTTCTCCAGCTCACCCTTGACGCTGCCGAGACCCTTCTCCTTCTCTTCGAGATCCCGACGGCGCTCTTCAATGACCCGCTGGAGTTCCAGCGACTCCTTGTGGGAGCGTTCCCGCTCCTCGAGGTGGCGGACGTGGTTCGCCTCGTTCTGCTGCTGCAGTTCCCGAGACTCCCGGCCCCGCCCCCGGGCGGATTCCGCCTCGTTCCGCGCCCCCTCGCTACGGCCGGCCCGTTAGGCGAGCGGGTCGACCAGCAGCTGCGTGATCTGCAGACGCTGACGCACGGCGGCGAGCTCGGCCATGGCCGCGGCGGCCTGTTCGCGCACACCCCGCAACTCCTGATCGGTGCGGTCGTGCTCGGCGACGGCGTCCCGCAGGGTCGCTTCCAGTTCCTGATGGCGGGACTCGGACTCGGAGACCTCCCGCTCACAGGCGGCGAGCTCCTGCTCCAGCCGCACCGATTCCTTCTCCAGGGTTTCCTGCTCCTGGGCCAGCACCTCGGAGCGGCGCATGGAGCGGTCACGATCTTCGCTGGAGCGCTCGGCCCGCAGCCCGACCTCGACGCTCCGCCGGCGGGCCTCCTCCAACGCCGCGCGGCGGCCGTTGAGTTCGACCTCGAGCCGCTCGACTTCGTCCCGGCCCTGACGCACCTGCTCGGCCAGGGTCACGGCGCGGGCAGCGGCGGTCTCGAATTCTCCCCGCGCTTCGTTGGTCCGGCGCTTGTGGGCCAGCAGCCCCTGGTCGCCGTTCTGCTTGCCCCCCGCCGAGATCAGGCCCGAGGCGTAGAGCACCTCCCCCCCCTGGGTGATGAAATCCACCTTGGGATGGGTGCGATGGAGTTCCAGCGCCGCCGGCAGATCCTCGACCAGCACCGCGTCGCCGATGCGGTCCATGACGAAGCCGTTGGCCTGGCTCTTGAAGGTCAGCCGGTCTCGCAGACGACCGAGCACCCGGGAGTCG
>CAZBZH010000167.1:0-6437 GCA_964496265.1 uncultured Acidobacteriota bacterium
CGATCCGGCACGGCCCGTGGAGCATTCTAGTGTCGATGGCGAGCGGCGGGGCTACAGAGAGGAGCCGGCGTAGACGAAGGCGGCTGCCGCCAGTAGCGATGCCACGGTCCGCATGTGGTTCCAGCGGGTCCAGCGAGTGAGATACAGGGCCCACAGCGCCTCGGTTGCCGGGTCGGCTGCGTCGGCCCGGGCCAGCCGTTCGTTGAGCGGCACGTTGCCGACGATGGTCACCAGGATGCAGCCGAACAGGTACAGCGCGCTTCCGGCGTACATCGGTAGCTGCACGGACGCCGGCGCGTTGAACCAGGCGGCGGCGGCCACGGCGAGACTCAACGCCGCGGTGCCGAAGAAGGCCAGGAAGAACACCGGGTTCAGCACGACCCGGTTGATCGACTGCATCGCGGCGATGCCGGACTTCGGTTCCAGTTGACCCAGCGCACCCATGATGAAGCTGGAGAAGGCGTAGAAGATCCCTGCCACGAGCGCGGCGGCGAGGGCGGTGGTGTAGAGCAGCAGGGACATGGTTCGACTCCTCAGGAAGCGGAAGGGTTGGCCTGGCCTTCGGCCCAGATGCCGGTCGCGGCGGCGCGGGCGGCGTAGTCGGCGAAGTCACGAGGCTCGCGGCCCAGCGCCTGGCGCACGCCGTCGGAAATTTTCGCGTTGCGTCCGTCGAGCACCGTCTCGAACAGGTAGCGGGTCAAGTCGATGATGACCTTGGGGACCTGCTGCGCTTCCATCTCCCGGGCGTAACCCTCGGCGGGAACCTGAACGAAGTTCAGTTCGCGGCCGGCGGCGGCGCCGATTTCCCGGACCGCGTCGGCGAAGGTCAGCAGCCGCGGACCGGTCACCTCGTAGATGCGCCCCTCATGTCCCGGTCCGGTCAGCGCGGCGACGGCGACGTCGGCGATGTCGTCGACGTCGATGAACGGTTCGGCGATGTTTCCGGCGGGGAGCGCCAGGGTTCCCTGTTGCAGCGGCGGCAGGAAGTAGCCCTCGCTGAAGTTCTGGTTGAACCAGCTGGCGCGCACCACCGTCCAGTCCCGGCGCACCCCCTGGAAGATTTCCTCGCAGCGTTGGGCCTCTTCCTCGCCCCGGCCCGAGAGCAGCACCACCCGCCCGAGGTCGTGGGCGGCGGCGAGACGGGAAAACTCGCGAATCGCTTCGGGGGCCTCGGGCACGGCGAGATCGGGGGAGTAGGTCACGTACGCCGCATCGGCGCCGCGCAGCGCCGGCTCCCAGGTCGAGGCATCATTCCAGTCGAAGCGGGTGCTTCCCGAGCGGGAGGCGGCACGAACCTGGACGTCCTGCTCGGCGAGTTGTTCGGCGACCCTGCGGCCGGTCTTGCCGCCGGCTCCGACGATCAGTGCGGTCTCTCCGGCGGTCAACGGTTTGGTCGGTTGGTTCATCGTCTGCTCCTTGTCTCGGTGGAGTGGTTGGTTTGACGAGGAAGACGTTACCGAGCGGGCGGGCCGCTTCGCTTGACCCCGGGCGCCAACCGTTTGACCGCTCACGCCGGAGCCGAAAAGGCCCGTAAACGGCGGGTGCAACCCGGCCTTGCCGCGCCCCGTATCTGAAGGAGATACTCGTCGTACCAGGACCACCGGAGGGATTCGGAGTTGACGACCCGGCGCCTCGGCCGCAGAACGCTCCTGCGACGCGTGACTCTCGGCGGAGCCGGGCTCTACCTGTCGGGCAGTCTGCCGCTGCTGTCCGCCGGGGCGACCCCTCATGAGTTGCTGGCCGCCAGCTTCCTTGCCGGCGTGCGGCGACGGCCCTGTCGGAACTTGTTGGATAGTAGACGATGCACCAGTTGAGCCATCGAACGCCGGAGTCCTGGGTCGGCCTCGTCGAGGAGAACCTCGATGATTTCTTGCGGGACCACGCCGCCAACGAGCGCAAGGTCTGCACCAGCGCGCTGCAGCTTGTGACCCAGCATCCCGAACGGGAGGAACTGGTGCGCGCGTTGATCGTGGTGGCCCAGGAAGAGATGGATCACTTCCGGCGGGTCCACGCGTTGCTCGATGAGCGCGGCCAGCAGTTGGGGCTCGACGAACCCGATCCCTACATGACCCGACTGCGCCAGGCGATTCGCAATCCCGACGTCGAGACCTACCTGCGGGACCGGTTGCTGCTGTTCGGCATCGTCGAATTGCGGGGGTTCGAGCGCTTCCGGCTGCTGGGCGATCATCTGGCCGATGAGGGGCTGCGTGCCTTCTACGACGAGTTGGCCCGCAGCGAGGCGGGGCACTACGCCCTGTATCTCAAGCTGGCACGCCTGTACTTCCCCCGTGACCAGGTCGAGTCCCGCTTCCAGCAGTTGATCGCGTTGGAAAGCGACGTGCTCGCCGGGCTACCGCTACGGCCTTCGCTGCACTGAATCCCTGGCCGCGCCGGGCTCGGTGCGCCGGCTCACGCGTCGGCTCGATGCGTCGGCTCACGCGTCGGAAGCGAGCGCCGCCTCCTTGACCGCCTCACTGACTCGATTGTGAACCTTGCGCTCCAACGGATTCGGCACCAGCGCGTCGCCGTCGGCGCATTCCGCGATGGTGCGGGCGGCGGCCAGCAGCATCTCCGTGGTGAAGCGCCGGGCGCCCGCCTCCAGCGCGCCGCGGAACAGCCCGGGGAAGCCGAGCACGTTGTTGATGTTGCGGCCGTCGGCGGCGAAGGCGGCACCGAGCTCCCGCGCCAGATGCGGGCAGATTTCCGGGTCGGGGTTGCTGAGGGCGAAGATCATCTGCCCCTCGCGCACCATCTCGGGCTTGATCAATCCGGGCACGCCGGTGGTGGCGATGACCACGTCCGCCCGGGCCATCAGCTCCTCGAGGGTGCCGGTCTTGCCGCCTAGTCCTTCGAAGCGGGCGCGGGCGTCCTGATTGAGGTCGGAACCGAGCAGCTCCTTGACCCCCATGCCGCTGAGCAGGCTGCCGATGCCGATCCCGGCAGCGCCGAGCCCGATCTGGCCGACCACCAGCGACGATAGATCCCGCCCCGCCCGGGCGGTTCCGTTGAGCAGCGCCGCGAGGGTCACCACGGCGGTGCCGTGTTGGTCGTCGTGGAGCACCGGAATCGAGAGGCGCTCCTGCAGCTTGCGTTCAATCTCGAAGCATTCGGGGGCGCGGATGTCCTCGAGCTGGATCGCGCCGAAGGTGGGCGCGATGGCGGCGGTGGTCTCGACGATGCGGTCGGCGTCGAGATCCTCGATCAGGATCGGGATTCCTGACAGATCGGCGAGTTGGTGAAACAGCGCCGCCTTGCCCTCCATCACCGGCATGCCGGCGACGGCGCCGATGTTGCCCAGTCCGAGTATGGCGGTGCCGTTGGTCACGATGGCCACGCTGCGGGCGATGTTGGTGTAGCGGGCGGCGGCTTCCGGTTCTTCCTGGATCTTGAGACAGACCCGGGCGACGCCGGGGGTGTAGACATCCCGCAACATGCGCACGCTGCTGATCGGCGCCTTGGGCTGGGTGTGGATCTTGCCGCCCTCGTGGCGGTCGAATACCCGGTCGGAGATCCCGAGCACGCTCACGATCGGCAGGGAGGCCAGCGCCCGGGTCAGGGTGTCGTGCTGGCCGACCTCCATGTCCAGGGTCAGCTCCCAGAGAGTTCGGTCCTCGGTGCGGCTGATCGTCTCCAGCCCTTCCACCGTCAACCCGGCCTTGCCCACTTCGGCCAGCACCGTGGCCAGGTTGCCCGGCGAATGCTCGACCTCGATACAGAACACCTGGGGGATCTTCATCGCTTGCTCCCGCTTGTCATCGAACGAGACGTGCCGCGAACGGCACTCCGACCATGCTTTGCCGCGCCCGTCCGGTTGGTTACGCGGGAAAGCCACGTCCCTCCCGGCGGGCCAACCGGGACACTAGAATACGCGGGTGACTCCCGAAGCCGATACACCGACCCTGTTGGCGTTCTTCGCCCATCCCGACGATGAGGCCTTCAGTTGCGCCGGAACCCTGGCCGCCGCGGCCTCGGCGGGTATCGACGTGGGGCTGATCTGCGCGACCCGAGGGGAAGGGGGGCGGGATCGCGACAGCGGTGCCACCGGCGATGTCCTGGCCCGGGTGCGGGAGCGGGAGCTTCACGCTTCCTGCGCCGCCCTGGGGATCCGGCCGCCGATCGTTCTCGGCCTGCCCGACGGCGGTCTGGAGGAGGGTGTCGAAGCCCTGGGCTCGGCCCTTGCCGCGGAGCTCGAGCGGCTGAATCCGGCCGCGGTCATCACCCTCGGTTACGACGGCGCCTACGGTCACCGGGATCATCTGGCCTGCACCCGCGCGCTGGAAGCGGTCGCGACGTCGCGGGATCTCACGGTGCTGCACGTGGTCTTTCCCGCCGATCTGTTCACCGAGCTGCGGCGGCGGTTGAGCGGCGCGCCGGTCCCTCTGGCGCCGCCGCCGGAGACGCCGGCCCCGGTGGACTACCGGGTGGGCACCCGCGCCTTTCGCCGGCAGAAACTCTCCGCCATCGCGGCCCATCGTTCGCAACTGCTCGATGCGGATCCGATGAGTTTCCTGCTCCCAGGTCTGGTCGAACCGTTGCTCGACGAGGAGTGCTTTGCCCACGCCTCCGGGCCGGCGCTGGACGAGCCGCTGTCCGATCTCTTCGGCGGCGCCTGATGCGCGTCCTGCATCTGACCCGGGACTTTCCGCCCCGGCACTGCGGCGGGATCTCCACGGCGACGGCGGGCCTGGTCGGCGCGCTTGAGCGAGCCGGCATGCCCTGTGCCGTGGCCAGTTTCGACGACTACCGTCCGGCGCGGGGTTCCGGCGGCGCGCCGGCCCCGTCGCCGGTCGAGTCCGCGCTCTCCGACGGCATCCTGCGCATCGATGGCGAGGCGGACCTGGCGGCGCTACCCGGGTTCGCCCGGGCCTTCGCGCCGGACCGCATCCTGCTGCACGTGGATCTGTTATGGGATGCGGCCGAACAACTTCGCCGGCAACTCGGAGTTCCGCTGCTGGCAACCATGCACGTCTGTCACCGGCAGATGCTGCGGGTGGTCGAGGCCGAACGGGTGAGCGCCAGCCTGGAAGCTCAGGAGAAGGTGCTCGCCGGAGCCGATCGACTGATCGCGCCGACCCGGGCCACGGCGGACACGCTGCTGGCCGACTATCCCGAGGTCCGGCCGCGGCTCCACGTCGCCGGCTTCACCGTGGACCGGGAACCGGTGGCCCGGCCCGACGGGATGCGTCTGCTGCACGTCGGCCGTTTCGGCGCGGTCAAGGGAACCGATCGGTTGATCGAACTCCTGCCGCACCTGCTCGCCGAGCCAAGCCTGATCGTCGAGGTGGTGGGTGGGTTGCCGCGCAACGCTCAGCGTGAGCGCCGGTGGAATGAGCGTCTGACCCTAGCCGCGGGGGACGCCGCCGACCGACTGCATCTGCACGGCTGGCTCGATCCCCGGGATCGGGATCGGGTCATGGGCCGGGCCCAGGCGTTGCTCAGCGTCAGCCGGATCGAGACCTTCGGGCTCGCCGCCCTCGAGGCGTTGGCCCGGGGCATTCCGGTGTGCGGCTACCGGGAGCCCGCGCTGGCCGAGACCGCACCGGGGCAGCTCTGGCTCGACGCCGGGCCGGCCGGCGAGGTCGCCGGGGCCGTATTGGAGTTGCTGAAAAATCGGGGGCGTTGCCTGGAGCTGGGCCGCAACGGCCGGGGGGCAATTCCCGCCTGGGATGGGCTTCTACCCGCCTGGCGGGAGGTTTTGGAGCACAGGTCCAGGTAACTTGCTCCTCCGGGGAGCGGCCATTATGATCGGCCAGGATGCGTCGTCTTCTTGCCATCTCCTGCTGCGTGCTGCTTGCGGTCTTGTTGCCGGTGGTCGGAGTAGCCCATGTCCACGACGCGACGGCGCACCCGGACGAGGCCGGCCCCTTCGCCGGTATCCACGCGCACCTGCTGAATTCGACGACGCCGCATCACCATCACGGCAGCGGGAATCATCGTCATTCCGGCGCACATGAACACGATCATGAGTATGCGCATGACGCGCCGGTGTCCGAGGTCGACCGCCATCAGGCCGGGCAACGCTGCGACGCGCCGCTCGACTCGCACTACCACGAGGTCATCGATGTCGGGTCCCCGCTTGCGCGGACCCTCGAGTGGTTTGCCTCGGCAATGCCGGCCGCCGTGCCCGCATCGTACGGTCTCGATCCCCTTCGCCCCCGTTTCGCTTCGATCGAGCATGCGAGTCAGGAGGTTCGGCATCCACCCGGACGTTTGACACGCGGCCGCGCTCCTCCCGTCTAGTCCCACCTTTTCTCCGCGTCGCGACCGTGTACGCGCCTGATCCAGGCCCGTCCCGCCTACCGCTCTCGCGACGCCAACCCGATTGGTTTGTTTGCAGAGAGGAGTACGCCCATGGTGTCCTCACGGACCCTCGTGGCACTTGCCGCCATTGCGACGGCATGTCTTGGCGCGGTCGTGGCCGAAGAGCCGTGGACCGA
>CAZBZH010000167.1:6537-8565 GCA_964496265.1 uncultured Acidobacteriota bacterium
GCAGGATTCCGTTGATCGAGAGAGCCGGAGCTGTGTCGGCGACCGCCGCCGGTCGCCCCGACGACCCGGTCCTGGCCTATCAGCACGAGGATGCGCTGGGCGCGACGGATGAGTTCCTGACCGTCTCCCAGTCGTTGCCGTTGACCGGGCGGCGGACCCTGCTTCGCGGTAGCGTCGCGGCAGCCTCGGCCGCGGAGCGCGAAAGCGCGCGCCGCGAGCTCGCCGAGCGAGAGGCGGCGTTGCGCCGGGCATTCCACCGGGTGCTGCATCAGGAGGCGCTGCTCGAACTGCATCGACAGGGGCTGGCCCGTCTGGCCGAGTTGGTGCGGATCCTCGACGAACGGGAGCGCGCCGGAGAGGGCTCGGGGTACGACCTGATGCGCGTGCAGCAGGAGCATGCGGCGATGCAGATTTCCGCGACAAGAGCCGAGGGGGAGGTGGCATCCGCCCGGGCGCATTTTGGATCATTCTTCGCCGCCGAACACGAGATGGCCGGGCAGGAGCTCGTGGACGAAACGGCAAGGCCGCGGGCGACGCCTACCGACGAAGAGGGGCTGGCCCTGGCTTTCGCTCACCGCAGCGACCTCTCCGCCGCGCACGCCGTCAAGGAACGTTTTGACCTCGAACGCCGCGCCGCGGTTCGATCCCGGGTTCCCGAACCCCAGCTCCAGGCGGGATTCAAGCGCAGCGCCAACTCCGGCCTGCGAGACACGGGATTCATCGCGGCGATCAGCCTGCCGCTGAGGCTCTCGGGGCGCAGCAAGCTCCAGGCGGCAGAGGCGACCGCCCAGCGGGACCGCGCGGCTCTGGAAGCCGAACGCCTCGAACGCTCGGTGCGCGCCGAGGTGCTGGCCGCGCTGGCCCGGGAGCGTGCCGCCCGCAGCGCCTGGCAGCAGGGTGAGCAGAGTGTCTCCCGCGTCGCTCAACTCCGCTCGATTGCCGAGTTGGCCTATCGCGAGGGAGAGAGCCGGGTATTGGATCTGCTCGATGCCTACCGCAGCACCCTCGACGTCGAGCGCTCTGCCCGTGAGCTGCTCTACGAGGCAAAGCTGGCCGAACTTGAAACCGACCGTGCGATGGAAAACGAGGTCCTGCGATGAGAAAGATATGTGTTGTCCTGTTGAGCGCGGCGCTCCTCGTCGGCTGCGGACTTCCGGGCCGTCAGGGCTCCGGTGACGACCATGGGCATGGCCACGGAACTCACGGTCACGACGACCATCATGACCACGACGATGATCACGATCACGGCCACGGCGATGAGGCCCACACGCTGTGGACCGAACGAAGTGAGCTGTTGGTGGAACACCTGCCGCTGGTGGCCGGTGAGTCCACGCAGGTCCTGGTGCACGTGACCGAGCTGAGCCGATTTCGGCCGGTCGTCGACGCGGAGATCGTGTTGCGATTCGAAGCCGAGAACCAGGGTGTGCGGAGCGCCACGGCGGAGGCTTTGCAGCCGGGTATCTACGCCGCAGAGATCACGCCGGAACGGGCCGGGCTGGAGCGCATGTCGGTACACATTGAAGCGGAGGGATTCACCGATGTGCACGATCTAGGCATCGTCACGATCCACACCGCCGGCAGTCATCCCGAGGTGGAGGCCGAGGAGGCGGGGGATCCGATTGCCTTTACCAAGGAGCAGCAGTGGGCGCTCGATTTCGACGTCGCGGTGGTCGCCATGCGTCCGGTCCAGCGCAGCCTGACCGTGCCGGCGGAGGTGCACCCGCGGATCGGCGGGGAGGTGACGCTGACGGCTCCGGTCCCCGGGCACATCGACTCGGCCGGCGAAGTGCCCCATCCCGGTACATGGCTGCGGGAAGGGCAGGTGATCGCCAACATTCTGCCGGGCTCCGATGAACTGCTGGACGCCCCGGCGCTCAGCGCCGACCTCGCCGTTCTCGAGGAACAGCGTGCCCTGGCCTTCAGCGAGCGCGAACGGGTAAAGCGATTGGTCGCTGCCCGGGCGCTGCCCTCGCGGCGTCTCGACGAGGCGTCGGCGGAGCTGGCGGCGGTCGATGCCCGTTTGGGTTC
>CAZBZH010000168.1:0-2696 GCA_964496265.1 uncultured Acidobacteriota bacterium
GTCGAGGGCGTCAATCCCAACCAGATGACCCCGCGGGACGAGGTCTACGCCAAGATGCGGGAGCAGGTCGGCGACCGGGCGGAGTTGCTCTACATGCATCACTACGTCGAGCGCGCCGGTTCTCCCTACCGCAAGGGGGACACCATCGCGCTCGTCTACGGCGTAGGGCAGGTGGTCCGTGGACCCAGCGGCTACGACCCGCTGACCGGCAACCAGTTCATGGGCTCCGACAGCGTCGCCGCCCATCTGCGGGCGGCGATCGACAACAAGCGGGTCAAGGCGATCGTTTTCCGCGTCGACAGCCCCGGCGGCTCCTACGTCGCGTCCGACGCGATCTGGCGCGAAACCGTGCGTGCCCGCGAGGCGGGTAAGCCGGTGATCGTCAGCATGGGCAACGTGGCCGGCTCCGGCGGGTACTTCGTCGCCATGGAAGCGGACAAGATCGTGGCCCAGCCGGGAACGATCACCGGTTCGATCGGCGTCCTCGGCGGCAAGATGTACACCAAGGAGATGTGGGACAAGATCGGCATGGCCTTCGATTCGGTGCAGGCCGGCCGCAATGCCGACATGTGGTCGGGGACCTACCGCTACAGCGAGACCGGCCGGGCGCGGCTCGACGCCTGGCTCGACCGGGTCTACGAGGACTTCACCGGCAAGGTCGCCGAAGGGCGTGACATGCCCCTCGAAGAGGTCCAGCAGGTGGCCAAGGGGCGCATCTGGAGCGGCGAGGATGCGCTCGAGATCGGTCTGGTCGATGAGCTTGGCGGCATCGACACGGCGCTGCGGTTGGCCCGGGAGTCGATCGGCCTCGAGCCCGACGCCGACATCCGGGTGCGGGTCTTCCCCGCCGAGAAGACCCCGCTGGAGTTGCTGTTCGACCGGCCGGAGAGTAGCGACGCCCGGGCGTCGGTCGTGCGCTCGATCCGCCGCATGCAGTCCTTCGCGCGACAGGCGGAACGGGTCGGTCTGGTCCACCAAGACCCGGGCATTCGCATGCGCGACGTGCCCACGCCGCAATAGGGTCGTCTGCTGCAAGATCGTCCGCACAATGGGTCCCGCCCCGGGTGACTGGGGCGGGGAGCCGTCGTAATCTCAAGACACAGGACGACGGTTGATGAGTCGAACCCCCCTACACATCGACTCCTCGATCTCGACCAGGAGCTACCGCAGCGGCGAATCCCCCCTCGCGGCTGTGACCGAGCACCGTAGGCTGGCGTGAGTAGGTCGCGACTCACGCCAGCTTTTTTTATGTGAGCCCTTTCTAGCTTCGTTGTAGCCGCGGCCCGGAGGGGGTGGGCGCCTGCGGGCTTCGATGTGCTGTGGTCTCGGGGGCTGGGGTTCGCGGGCGTTTCGGGTGATCGCCGGCACACGGCTGCTGTGGGCGGCGAGCACAAAGGCGCCCTCCGACGCCCACCCCCTCCGGGCCTTTTGCTTCGCGGACTCGCATAGAAGCGCCGCCCTCCCGGAAAAAGCCGGCGTGGGTTGCTCCTGGCTAGTCGTAGAGGAGGTGTGGTGTGCGCTGCGCAGCGAAGGCTTCGAGGGCGGGTTGCCAGCTGGCTTCGATTTCTTTGAGGGAAGCGTCCGATTCGAGCATCGGGCGGAGTTCGTGGCGGCCGAGGAGCAGGTCGATGGCCAGGCGCTCGGTTTCAAACTCGTAGGCTTCACGGCGCCAGTCGAAGGCGTCGCCGGCGAGGCGGCGGGCCTCGCGGATCAGGGCGATGTAGGCGGCGAAGGAGCGGACCGACCGGCGGTCGGTGGTGACGATCTGAACGCCGGCGCAGGATTGGCCGGCGTGCTTCTGGAACATCGGTCGGAAGCGGGTGTCGACGAACATCAGTCCGGGCAGGTTCAGGGCGCTCATCCGTGTCGCCAGCTCACCGGCGGGGAGCCAGGGGGCGCCGACCAGCTCGAAGGGGCGGGTGGTGCCACGCCCCTCGGACAGCCGGGTTCCCTCGATCAGGCAGCCGCCCGGGTAGATGAACGCGGTGTCGACGGTGGGCATGTTGGGCGAGGGGTGGATCCAGGGAAGTCCGGTCGCCTCGAAGTCCATCGAACGTTTCCAGCCGGACATCGGGACCACCCGGAGGTCGCAGGCGATGCCGATCTCCGCGGCGAACCAGCGGGCGAGTTCCCCCGGAGTCATGGCGTGGCGCACCGGCAGGGGAAAGCGCCCGACGAAGGAGGCGAGGGTCGGATCGAGGACCGGTCCCTCGAGGATCTCGCCGCCGATCGGGTTGGGGCGGTCGAGCACGATCACCGGGATCCCCGCCTCGCCGCAGGCCTCCATCACGTAGGCGATGGTGTAGACGAAGGTGTAGTAGCGGCTGCCCACGTCCTGCAGGTCGCAGATCACTCCGTCGAGCCCTTCGAGCTGCTCCGGCCGGGGGCGCAGCGACTCCGGGCTCTCTCCGTAGAGGCTTACCGTCTGGCGGCCGCGCTCGTCGACGGGCAGATCGTCGACCGATTCCATGTCCTGCGCCTCGCCAAAGATACCGTGTTCGGGGGCGAACAGACGCACCAGCTCGAGGCGGGCATCGGCGTCGAACAGCGCCACGGCGTGGCGGCCCGCCGAGTCGACGGTGGCCGCGTGGGCCAGCAGGCCGACCCGCGCGCCGGCGCCCAGGCCGGCCAGATCCGAGGCCGGCTCGAGAAATCGGTCGAGTCCGCTGCGAACGTGCTGCATCGAGGCTCCTCTC
>CAZBZH010000168.1:2737-6577 GCA_964496265.1 uncultured Acidobacteriota bacterium
TCCCGCCGAATTGACGGGGGGCTTCCGAGGGGGCCGGGACGTATTCTTTGCTCGATGAGCCTCCCCAGCCCAAAGCTCGCCCGCGCCGGTGGCCTGGCGGGCCTGTTGCTGCTGGCCTGCCTCGTGTCCGTCGGCGGCCGGGCAGGGGATGAGGCCGCGGCGGCGAACGCCGAGGCAAGTCGCGCCGACGCGAACGGCGCCGAGGCCGCGCTGAACGGTGGGCCGGCCTCCGTCCTTCCGGCGGTGGTGGCGATGGTCGACGAGGAGACCCTGGTGCGGCAGGGCGCCACCATCGGCGCGATCCTGATTCGCAACGGCAACGTGTTCGACACCGAACGCGAGGACGAGAACAACTTCATCTTCCGCGCGGCGAACAAGGTCCACGTGCGGACGCGCAAGCAGGTGATTCGCCGGCTGCTGCTGTTCGAGCGAGGCGACCCCTTCGACCCCGACGTCTTGCAGGAGTCCGAGCGGCTGCTGCGGGGCATGCCCTTCCTGTTCGACGCGTCGATCCGGCCGTTCCGGCGCTACGACGACAACACCGTGGATATCGAGGTGCGGACCCGGGACGTCTGGACCCTTCAGGTCGGCTTCGGCTTCTCCCGTAGCGGCGGGAGGGAGGAGACCCGGATCGGTGTCGAGGACACCAACTTCCTCGGCACGGGCAAATCGATCCTGGTGCGCCGCACCGACCTGATCGACCGGGACGAGGAGATTTTCCGCTACCGTGACCCGAACCTGCTCGGCAGCCGGGTATTCCTCGAGGCGCGCTTCGCCGACAACAGCGACGGGGGCGCCGAGCGGCTGGTGCTCCGGCGCCCGTTCTTCTCTCTGGCCTCACGATGGGCCGCCGGGGTCGAACTCTCCGAGGATCGCCGGATTCAGCCCCTGTTCGACCGGGGGGAGATCCTCGCCCGCTTCCGGCAGCGCACCGAGGCGGCCAGCGGGTTCGTCGGCCTCTCGGCGGGGCGCCGCCGGCGGACGACCCGGCGCTATCTGGTCGGCTTCGAGTACGAGGAACGGGTCTTTGAGGCGCTCCCCGACGAGCCGACGGTGCAGCCGGTCGATCAGACCTTCGCCTATCCGTGGGTCGGCTTCCAGTGGATCCACGACCGCTTCATTCGCGCCCGGCAGTTGGACCGCCTGCAGCGGACCGAGGATCTCAACCTGGGGCACGAGCTGTACGCGAGCCTGGGGCGGGGCACCACCGCCATGGGCTCCGACCTCGACCGGACCCTGTGGTCGGTCGACTATCGCTACGGCAGTAGCCCGGGAGAGGGGCAGATCGTGCTCCTGCGCGCCCGGGGATCGGGGCGCTACGAGCAGGGGCAGGGGCGCAACGTGCGGCTCGGCGCCCAGGTGCGCTACTTCGTGCGCGATTTCGGCCGGCACCAGCTGTTCTTCTCGGTGGCGGGGGACTACGCCTCCCGGCTCGACGGTCAGAACCAGCTGTTGCTGGGCGGGGACAGCGGCCTGCGCGGCTACCCGATCCGTTTTCTCCGCGGCGACCGGCGCCTGCTGATCAGCGTGGAGCAACGTTTCTATACCGACTGGCATCTGGCCCGCCTCGCTCATATCGGTGCTGCGGTGTTCTTCGATGCCGGCGACGCCTGGTTCGCCGACGGGGGTGGGTTCTCACTCAAAAAGGATGTAGGGTTGGGGCTGCGCGTGGGTTCGAGTCGGTCGGCAAGTGCGGCGATGGTGCACATCGATGTGGCCTTCCCCCTGGATGGCGACGCCTCGATCGACGACGTGCAGTTCCTGGTGACCACGAAGGAAACCTTCTGAGGAGAGCATGGTCTACATCTGTCTCGACTGCGAAGCCTCCGGCCCGATTCCGCCGATCTACAACCTGCTCTCGATCGGGTGCACCGTGGTTCGCAGCCAGGGGGACACCCATGTGCTCGGCGACTCGATGTATCTCGAGCTCAAGCCGATCTTTCCCGGATTCCTGCCCGAGGCGATGGAGGTCTGCGGCCTCGACGCCGACGTGCTCTCCCGGGAAGGTCTGGAACCCCGCGAGGCGATGGAGCGCCTGACCGAATGGTGCCGCTCCCAGACCAAGCGCAACGACCGGCCGGTCTTCGTCGGCCACAACGCCGTATTCGACTGGGCCTACATTTCGTACTACTACGAGCACTTCGAACTGAGAAACCCCTTCGGCTACAAGGGCATCGACACCAAGAGCCTGGCCATGGGCGTGCTGGGCATCCCCTGGACCGAGACCTCCAAGGAGTCGCTGGAGAAGCGGCTCGGCCTGCCCAAGCAGGATCCGGCTCAGGTGCACCGCGCCGACTACGACGCGCACTACCAGGCACTGATCCTGCAGGCTCTCCTCGATCACGACCGTCGCGGCTGAGCCCGCGAGCGGTGCGGGTCTTCGCTGCTTGACACCCGAAGCCCGCGACGTTAGGCTGACCAGCTTTTTTAGCGGATCGGGAGAACACCCGCGATGTGCGCCCTCGACTCCCGAGACGGTTCTTTCCGGAACCGTTTCGAAATTCACGCATCGGCCTGGATCGCTCCGAACGCCGTCGTCGTTGGAGAGGTGACGCTCGCTGCCCGCGCATCGGTCTGGTACGGCTGCGTGCTGCGGGGGGATATCGCGCCGATCCGCATCGGCGAGGAGACCAACATTCAGGATCTGACCGTGGTGCACGTCGACCGGGGTTGTCCGGTGGAACTCGGCGCCCGGGTCACCGTCGGGCATCGGGCGGTGGTTCACGGCTGCGTCGTCGAGGATGACGCGTTGATCGGTATGGGCGCGATTCTCCTCAGTGGTTGTCGCATCGGCAAGGGGGCGCTCATCGCCGCCGGCGCCGTGGTTCGCGAGGGCTTCGAGGTGCCCGCCGGGCGCATCGCTGCCGGCGTACCCGCCCGATTGCTGGGCGAGGTGGAAGATTCGCACGTTCGTCGCTCGGCGGCGGGCGCCGCGTCGTATGTTTCCTTGTCCCGGGCCTATCGCGAAGGGCAGGCCGGCGGTGGGCCTCATGGGGGCGGCGCATGATCGGTGGTGAAGAGCACGGACGGTTTCGCGAACTGGTGGATCGCCACCAGGACATCGTGGTGACCACCCATATGAATCCCGACGGCGACGCCCTGGGCTCCCAGCTCGTGGTCGCCCGCTACCTGCGTGAACAGGGTAAGAAGGTGCGGATGGTCAACGCCGACCCCGCCCCCGAGACCCTGGGCTTCCTCGAGGGGGCCGCCGAGATTCCGGTCTACGACGCCGCCGTGCACAAGGCCTGGTTGGCCGAGGCCGACCTCGTGGTGCTGGTGGACAACTCCGCTCCGGACCGGCTGGGCCGGATGGAAGATCCGATGCGCGAGGTCGCCGACAAGGTGCTCTGCATCGACCACCACCCCACCCGGGGCAACCCCTGGAAGCACAACATCCTGGACACCGCGGCCTGCGCCACCGCGGCGATCGTCCACGAGCTGGTCACCGAACAGGGCTTCGTGGCCGACGATGCCTCGGCCCTGGCGATGTACGTGGGGATCGCCACCGACACCGGCTTCTTCCGCTTCAACTCGACCACGGCCCAGGCCCACGCCATCGCGTCCCGCCTGCTCGCGGCCGGAGTCGATCCGGCGCGACCCTACCAGGAGATCTACGAGGGCAACTCCGAGGCCTACACCCGGCTGCTCGGGCACGCCCTGGCCGACCTGCGCCTCGATGCCGGCGGAGCGATCGCCTCGGTGCGTTTGACCCGCGAGTTGCAGGAGCGCTGCGGCGCCGTCGACGTGGACTCGTCGGAGATGACCACCGCGCTCCTGGCCATGCGCTCGGTGCGGATCGCGGTGCTGTTCCGCGACCTGCCCGACGGCAAGATCAAGGTT
>CAZBZH010000168.1:6587-8561 GCA_964496265.1 uncultured Acidobacteriota bacterium
CTACGCTCCAAGGGCAACGTCAACGTCCACAGCCTGGCGACCCAGTTCGGCGGCGGCGGCCACCGCAACGCGTCGGGCATCGTGCTCGACGGCGGGATGGACGAGGCGGTGGAGCTGGTGACCGGCAAGGCGACCGAGCTGCTGGCCGCGACCGACGCCGGCTCGATGGAATGAAGGTCCAGGTCCGTTTCTTCGCCACCCTGACCGATCTCACCGGGCGGCGCGAAGACGAGGTCGACCTTCCGGCGGAGTCCACGGTCTCATCCCTCTGGGACGAACTCGGCCGCCGCTACCCGGCCCTGGGCGGCCTCGACTACCGGCCGATGGTGGCCTGCGACCTGGAGTACGCCCGCTGGGAGACCTCCCTCGAGGGGGTGCGCGAGGTGGCCTTTCTGCCGCCGGTCAGCGGAGGTTGAACATGAGCGGATCCGCCCGGGTCGCCTCACGCCTGCAGCAGGACCCGATCGATCTCAACGCGCTGCTGGAGCCGTTGCAACACGATACCGACGGGGCGATGGCGCTGTTCGTGGGCAAGACCCGGGACCACCACCAGGGGCGCCGGGTGGAGCGGCTCGAATACCACGCCTACGAGGAGATGGCCGCCCGGGAGTTGCGCCGGGTCGCCGACCGGGCGGCCGAGCAGTTCGCCATCACCGCGATCTCCCTGGTGCACCGGCTGGGCGTGGTCGCCATCGGCGAGGCCTCGGTGGCGGTCGCCGTGGTCGCTCCCCATCGAGGTGCCGCCTTCGACGCCTGCCGCTTTGCCATCGACACCCTCAAGGAGTCGGTGCCGATCTGGAAGAAGGAACGCTTCGAGGATGGTGAAGCCTGGGTCGAGGGGGATCGGATCCGCGGCTAGGCCAGGTTGATCTGTTCCAGCTCGTCTTCGTCCAGGCCGAGGTAGTGGCCCAGCTCGTGGTAGACGGTGATCGCGATCTGCTCCCGCAGTTCATCCCGGTTGGTGGCGAAGCGCTCCAGGTTGCGCTGGAACAGGTAGATCCGTGCGGGGAGTTCCCCTCCGGGGGACATGCTGCTGCGTTCGTCCAGGGCGTGGCCGACGAACAACCCCAGTAGCCGAGGGTCGAGGGGCGGGTTCTCCGCCTCGAGCAGCGTCCGCGGCGGAACCGGCTCGACGCTGAGGGCCACGTCGTCCAGGTGCCGACGGAAGGTTTCGGGCAACGCCTCGCCCGCCTCGCGTACGACCTGCTCGAACTCCTCTCCGCTCATCCGCTGGGGCGCGGGGAACATCTCGGGATCCAGTTCGGCCGCGCGGGTCAGATGGAAGTCCGCCTCGGCGATCTCGCCGCCGAGTTCCAGGATCATCGCCATCACGTCGTGACCCTCGGCCAGGGAGGCCTCGATCTCGAGCCCCTTCTCGGCCTGCTCCCGGGCCTCGTCGATCCGGCAGAGCGCGTGCAGCGAGGAGGCCAGCTTGATCCGGGCCTCGGCATCCTCGCCGTCCATCTCCACGGCGCGGCGCAGGTGCCGCTCGGCCTCGGCAGGGCGCTCGAGTTCGAGCAGCGCCACGCCGGCCAGCAGGCGCAGCACCGGGTCATCCTCCTGGGCCAGCACCTGGACGGTACGGTCCAGTGCGGCCCGGGCGTCTCCACGATCGAGGGCGTCGTAGATCGCCTCAAGTTCCTGGTCGAGTTGTTCCTGATTGCTCACGGGCGCGATTGTGGCACCCCTGGGGGCCGCCCACAAGGCGCTGCGGACGTCGGGCTAGAGGAAGTTGCGCAACTCGATCAACGCCCGGCGCTCGATCTGGCGCACCCGCTCGCGGCTGATGCCCATCCGCCGGCCGATCTGCCGCAGGGTCATCGGGCCCTCGTCGCCGAAGCCGTAACGCAGCAGGATCACGGTCCGCTGCTTCTGTTCCAGGCGAAAAAGCTGCTTCCGCAGGAAGCGCACCAGGTCGCCGCGCAGCAGGGAGTCGTGGGGGCCCTCGGAGGGCTCCACGGCGAGGAGGTCGCC
>CAZBZH010000169.1:0-8527 GCA_964496265.1 uncultured Acidobacteriota bacterium
ACGTCGCTGACCGGCGCGCCTCAGGCCCGGCAAGGAGCGACCGCGGTCTGGACCGGCGAGGAGATGATCGTCTGGGGCGGATCGGCCGGCCTGTTCAGCGGCGATGCCCTCAACACCGGCGGCCGCTACGACCCCGCCAACGATAGCTGGACCGCAACGACCATCGCCGGGGCGCCGCTGGCGCGCACCGGTCACAGCGCGGTCTGGTCCGGCGAGGAGATGATCGTCTTCGCCGGCATCTCCGCCGGCAGGACCGGAGCCCGCTACGATCCCGACAGCGACAGCTGGACGCCGACCGCTTTCTCGAACATCTTCGGTACCCGCTACAACCACTCGGCGTTCTGGACCGGCGAGGAGATGATCGTCTGGGGCGGTGACTCCGGATCGGGCACCTCGGATGAGCGGGGTGACGGCGAACGCTACGATCCGGACACCGACAGTTGGACGTTGATGTCCGACGTCGATGCGCCGACGCCGCGGACCCAGGCCGGCGCGGTCTGGACCGGCGAGCAACTGATCGTCTGGGGCGGCCGCCATGCCGGCAGGGACTACGTCACCGGCGGCCGCTACGACCTGGCGACCGATAGCTGGACACCGACCCACGTCTCCGACGCGCCCTCGCTGCGGCAGGATCACGCGGCGGTCTGGACCGGTAACGAGCTGATCGTGTGGGGCGGCATCGCTCCCGGCCGGCTTCTGTTTCAGGCGGCTCCCCTGGCCGACGGCGCCCGCTACGATCCCCTGGTCGACAGCTGGACGCCCACCGCCGGCAGCGGGGCACCCACCGCGCGCTACGGGCATCAGGCAGTCTGGACCGGTAGCGAGATGTTGCTCTGGGGCGGCATCGACACGGCATTGACCGACACCGGCGCCCGCTACGACCCATCGCTCGACCTGTGGTCCCCGATTACGACCGTCGGAGCGCCCGCGGCCCGGGAGGAACACACCGCCACCTGGACCGGCAGCGAGATGGTCGTGTTCGGTGGGCAGCTCGATAGCGGCGACGTGACCTCCAGCGGGGGGCGCTACAACCCGGGCACGGACAGCTGGACCGATCTACCCACGTTCAACGCACCCGAGGCGCGGCGACTGCACACCTCGGTCTGGGCCGACGGCGACTTGATGATCTGGGGCGGTCTCGGTGAGGCGACCCGGGATCCGATCGAGCTGGACAGCGGTTCGCGCTACAGTACGTCGCTCAACGCCTGGATTCGCATCCCGCGGGTAAACGCTCCCTCGCCACGCTACGGCCACGTCTCGGTCTGGACCGGGAGTGAGTTGATCGTCTGGGGCGGGCGGGACGATACCGACCAGGAGACCCTGGGCAACGGCGGCCGGTTCGAACGCAACGCCGGCGTGTGGCAGGCGCTCAACGATACGGGGGCGCCGGAAGGACGGCGTTTCGCCGCCGCCGCCTGGACCGACGAGGGCATGTTCGTCTGGGGCGGGGACTCTCCCGACTTCGCCGAGCTCAGCAGCGGCGGGCGCTACGACGATGCCACCGACAGCTGGAGCGCCAGTTCGTTGCTCGGTTCGCCCCAGGGCAGGCTGCAACCGACCCTGGTCTGGACCGGCGACGCGGCGATCGTCTGGGGCGGGCACGTCGGCGGGCACGGTCTCAATACCGGTGGCTTCTACGCCGTGGGCAACCCGGATCTCGATGTCGACGGCGTCGCCGACGGCTGCGACTGCGCGCCGTCGGACCCCGGCGTCTTCGCCGCTCCCGGTGAAATCGGAGGCCTGGTCTTCGACAACGACAAGGCCACGCTGCGCTGGGGTTCGCTGGCCGCCAAATCCGGTTCCGCCACGCTCTACGACGCGATCCGGGGATCTCTCTCGGGATTGCCCGTGGGTGGCGTCGGCGAGACCTGTCTCGAGACCGGCGGCGCCGATCTCTCGGTGGTCGACGGCACGAACCCCGCGGTGGGGCAGGGCTTCACCTATCTGGTGCGTGGACGCAACGCCTGCGGCAGCGGCAGCTACGGTTTCTCGAGCGACGGCACCGAGCGCATCACCACCGCCTGTCCGTAAACGTGAGGGACGGAGCGGGTCAGCCGGCCCGCTCCAACTCGGCGATCAGGTGCTGCTGCAGTTCCGGTTGCGGTGTGGTGTGGGTCGCCATGTACACGATGTAGTGCAGCCGGTCGCCCTCCAGGCGGAAGCTGCGGCGGGTCGCGTGAAGCCGTGGATCGTGAGCCAACACCACGTGATCCAGCGTCACGTCGAAGCCGGAGCCTTCGACCAACGTCTCCGGTTTACCGCGTAGGACCTCGACTCGGCCGCTATCCTGGGCGCTGGACATCTCGATGTTGCCATCCTCCATCAGGCGGATGAAGCCGGATTCCCAGTGGCTCGGCTCCCGGCCGGGCAGCAGATAGGCCCGCTGCTCGAAGTGAAACATCGGGTAGGCACGATCCAACTCGAAACGCAGGGTCTCCTCGTAGCGGAAGGCGTCGATGGTCGGGTAGTCACCGCGCCCGGTTCCACGCCAGGTCCCGTCGAGTGCGGAGATCATCTCGAGCGTCGCGTCGATCACTCGTTCACCGCAAGCGCTTCGATTATGTCGTTGCCCAGGTGCCGGTCGTCGTCGTTCATGTGCCAGCTGCGGGTCTTCGGCAGCTTGAGCCCATCGGCCTCGATCAGCCCGTCGAACACCAGGTACTCACCGACCCGGGTGGGGTCGGCGCGATCGAAGCGCACCCCGACGTTCTGTCCCGAGGGCAGGAAGTAGTAGGTCCAGATGTCGGCACCGGCTTCGGCCGGGTAGCGTACGGTGAGCGCCTCCACCGCTTGCCCCATGAACTCGGTCGGCACGACCTCGGGATCGAGTTCGGCACCCGGGTCGCCCACGTTCATCGGGAAGCCGGCGAGGAAGCCGAAGTAATTGCGCCAGAACAGGCCGTCCTCGCGATCGAGCACCAGCTTCTTGCGCAGCTCCGCATCGATCTCGCTGCTGCCGTCGACCGTGACCTGAACCTCCCCCTCACGGACGGAGTATTCGAGTTGGGTGCCGCGATAGTGCCCCGACAGGCCGAAGCCGAAGACGGCGGGGTCGGTGGTCATCTCGAGGCGCAGCCGTTCGGCTCCGTCGTCGCCGGTTCCCGACCAGGTCATGGTCAGGGGACGGGTGTTCCAGCTTCCCGCGGGATCGTGAAAGGCCATGGCCCGGGCCAGCAGCTGTTCGGCCGGGGTGTCGGACTCCACCGAAGCTTCGGCGGCCGGTTCTTGACGCGCTTCCCCGGTCTCCGGCGCGGCGTCGCCGCACGCCACGGCCGGCAGAAGGATTCCGAGCGTCAGCAGCCACGCGGCGGCTTTCACGACCGCCGGGAGTCGGGAGCTGGAACGTCGGTAGCGCTGCTGAGTATCGGCCGGGACGATCATGAAGCCTCCGTCGGATTCAATCCGCGACGGCCCAGTCTATCCGGTTATGGCTACCTGGATATCTTCGAAGCCTCGGCGTGTCGCCGGTCCGAGCGGCGGCGCGCTCCGAAGCCGAGCAGCAGCCCGACCAGGGCCCCACCGAGATGTCCACCGGCGGATACGCTGCCCAGACCCTGGTTCTGTTCGATCGCCAGATAGAACTGAAGCAGCAGCCAGAGGACGAAGGCGCCCCAGGCCGGGAGCCGCAGCCAGGAGGCCCGATAGGCATAGATCGCCAGCAAGCCGATGCGCGCGTGGGGCAGGCGGCAGGCGTAGTAGGCCAGCACGCCCGAGATGCCCGCGCTGGCGCCGACGAGGGGACGGATCATGTCGTCGGGCGGCACCAGCAGCAGGTGCCCGACCAGGCCGGCGAGGTGGGCGACCAGGATCAACACCAGGTAGCGCGCACCCCCCAGGAGCGATTCGACGCTGTTGCCGAAGACGATCAAGAAGTACAGGTTGCCCAGCAGGTGCCAGGTGTCGGCGTGGACGAAGAACGAACTCAGCAGGGGCAGCCCGCCCATGCGGGCCGTTTCCGCCGGGATCCAGCCGAACTGGGACAGACCGTCGTGCATGCTCAACACCAGGAGGCTCAGCACCAGGATCAGCGCGGATAGACCCCAGGTGGCCAGCGGCACGATGCCGTGCCCGTGAGACTCCGCTTCGACCGGCAGCCCCAGGATTCCGGGAACCAGCTTCCAGCCCTCGTCGACGCCCTGGAGCTCCTCGTCTCGCTCGCGGCTCCGATCGAAGCGGGTCAGTTCGACCTGGGCCAGCATCCTGCGCGCCTCGTCGGGCAGCTCCGGCTTCACCACCTGTTCCGGGGACCGAGGCGTGAAGCGGTCGAACTCGCCCCCGTCGAACCAGACGCGTTGGCAGCTGCGGCAGCCGTCCAGTTCGACCGGTCCACCGGGTAGTCCGATCGAGACCGCCTGCATCGGCGATCGGCAGCTCGGGCAGTCGCGTTGGGCCGGGCGCTCGCCCCGCTCGATCGCTCCCCAGACCCGGTTGATCTCCTCCCGCTTCAGCGCCTTGCGCAACAAACCGACGGTCGCCGAGCGGCCGGAGCAGCGCTCACAGCACAGATAGCGGCCGCGCGGTCCGGCGGCGCTGTGGAGCGGGATCTTGCAGCGAGGACAGGTGAACATGCTTGCCCGAGGATACGCGCCCGGGCGGGAAACGGTTCCGTCGAAGTCGGCAGGAGCTGCCGTCGATGTCCAGGATCGGGCGCAATCGGGAAGGAGCGGGAGGGGCCGCGGGACGCACCGTTCCCACGGCCCCCTGGAGGAGGGTCAGCGTGCAGCGGCGACGACGTTGTTCCCTTCGATGGCCTCGAGGACCATGCGGGTCATCTGCTCCGGGTTGCCCCGGGGAAGCAGGGTGACCTTGCCGTCGCGGTCGATCAGGTAGCGGGCAGGCACGCCCTTGACGCCGAAGGCCTGGCTGACGTCGCTCTTCCAGCCGCCCTCTGCATGAAGCTGCGGCCAGACGAAGCCGTACTCCTCGACGAATGCCTCGGTTTCCTCGAGGGTCTTGCTGAACGAGACACCGAGGATCTGGACGTCGCGTCCGACCTGTTCGTGGAGCCGGGCCATCTGCGGCGCTTCCGCCGTGCAGAACTTGCACCACTCGGCCCAGAAGTCGATCAGCACCAGCTGTCCGCGCAGGTCGGACAGCCGCACCTGTTCGCCGTAGGTCGATTCGAACACCAGGTTCGGCAGGTCGCTCAGGACGAGCCCGTCGGCCTGTTCCTTGACCTGGTCGCAGTCGAGGTTCGCGCAGTCCTTGTCGCAATCGACCTGATCGCAGTCGCAGTCGCAGTCCGCGTTCAGCCGGTTGCCGGCGATCAGGCCGTTGTCGGTGTCCACGCGTTCCGCCTGCTCGGCCGGCACCAACACCGGCGCGTCATTGAGGTCGGGCCAGTTGGCCGCGGTGGTCGTCGCCACCAGGATCATCAGGAACGAGCCGATGAGGGTCAGTCCCAGCGCTCGTCGGCGCGAACGGAAGGGTGAGGGGTTTCGGAACAACATGTCGATTCTCCTGCGGAGGTGCGCTCCGCGATCCGAGATGGTGGCCATCGCGGTCGAGGCCACGAGCCGCCGGGCGACCGCCATCTCGGCGACGCGCAGCAGGCAGTTTCCGTAGTCGCCGGCGCGCACGCCGCGGCGGATCACCGCCTCGTCGCAGGCCAGCTCCTGGAGATCCGATAGCTCCCGGGTCCAGCCGTAGGCGGCGGGGTTCCAGAAGTAGAGGATGCGGATCAGTTCGAAAGCCACGCTCCACAGCGGATCGTGGCGCCGGTAGTGTTGAAGTTCATGGCAGATGGCGACGCGCATCATCTGCGGGTCGCGCATCATCCAGACCGGCACGACCACGTGGGCCCTGCCGAAGATTGCCGTGGAAAACGGCACCGAAGCACGATCCGAGACCACCACCGACACTCGGCCGATGCGGCGGAGGGGTACCGAAGCGTGCACGATTTGACGAAGTTGCAGCACTCGCCGGAGGGCGAGGGCGCCCGCCGCGGCAAGGCCGAGCAGCAGCACGCCGCCGAAGTACGGGGCAGCGGCCTGGAGCCAGGATGCCTGCACCCCCGAGACGCTGTTCCCGTCGGCGGGAGCGGAGCTGAGCATTCCCGAGAGGGTGCCGAACAGACGGTTCAGTTCCTCGGCACCGGCGGTGACCGTGCGCTCGGCGGCGCCGCCGGCAGGAAGCTTCAGCGAGAGCAGGCCGTGGGCCGCAAGCGGCGCGAGGAGCGCGGCAGCGAAGAGCAGCCGTCCGGCGCCGATCATGCGGCCGGGGTCGATGTGTTGCTGCATCGAGCGGCGCGCGGTGCGCAGGATCAGGTAGGCGACGGCGAGTACGAGACCCAGTTCGAGATAGGCCAGCAGAGCCGTGGAGAGCATGTTCATGATTCGAGTCGCTCCTTCAGACGCTCCTGGATCTCTCGGAGCTCCTCGGCGGACATGCCTTCGTCATCGAGCAGGCGCATCACCATCGCCGACGGCGTCCCGTCGAACACCTTGTCCACCAGATCGCGGACGCTGCGGCTCTCGTAGTCCGACTTGCTGACGGTCGGCGCGTAGAGGTGGGCCTTCCCGTCCTTGCGGGTCCGCACCAGCTTCTTTTTTTCCAGGATGCGCAGCACCGTCGATACCGAGGTGTAGGCCAGCTGGCGGCCGGCCGGCAGCTGTTCCAGTACGTCGCGCACGGTGGCTTCCCCGGTGTGCCATAGCACCGTCATCAGCTCGAGCTCGACGTCGGTCAGCAGTTTCGGTTCGGCGTCCTTCTTCGGTCGTCCCATTCCGTAGCCTCCGAGGCATAACGTACTAAGAATTTAGTAGGAGTCAACTAAAAATTTAGCACATGTTTTTCGGCATTCGTGTGGCGGGTTCGGGGGACCGTCTGCGTTACCCCGGATGACAGGCAACAACGCAAGCAAACAGGTCAGGAAACACGAGGAGAACGAGATGTCCGAGCAAGCGACCGCCACCCCCGACTACACCGCCATCAAGCTCAAGCAGCAGGCCACCTGGGCCACCGGAAGCTACGCCCGCATCGGTTCCCTGCTTCAGATCTCCGGTGAAGCCCTGGCCGAGGCGATGGACGCCCGTCCCGGCGCGTCCTTCCTCGATGTCGCCGCCGGCAACGGCAACCTGACCCTGGCCGCCGCCCGGCGCTTCTGCCGCGTGGTCTCCACCGACTACGTCGAGTCCTCGCTGAACCACGGCAAGGAGCGGGCCGCGGCCAACGCCATGGATATCGAGTTCCGCACTGCCGACGCCGAGGCGCTGCCCTTCGCCGACGAGACCTTCGACTTTGCCGGTTCGACCTTCGGCGTGATGTTCACCCCGAACCAGGACAAGGCGGCGGCCGAACTACTGCGGGTCTGTAAGCCCGGCGGCAAGATCGGGATGGCCAACTGGACCCCCGAGGGCTTCATCGGTCAGATGTTCAAGGTCATCGGTTCCTTCAACCCGCCGCCGGCGGGCGTCCAGTCCCCGGCCCGCTGGGGCACCGAGGCCTTCCTCCAGGAACACTTCGGCGGGCAGAGCGCCGACATCCGGATCGAGAAGAAGCACTACATCTTCCGCTACGAGTCCGCCGCCCACTTCATGCACGTGTTCAAGACCTACTACGGCCCGATGATGAAGGCTTTCGAGGCCCAGGACGACGAGGGCAAGATCCAGCTGGAGCAGGCGCTGGTCGACCTGCTCGAATCCCTCAACGTGGCCACCGACGGGACCCTCGCCGTGCCCAGCGAGTACGCCGAGGTCGTGATCACCAAGCGCTAGGACCCCTCCGCCTACCGCGGCGCCCCGGGTTCTTAGGAATCCGGGGCGTCTTCGTTTCCGAACTGCATGCCCAGCCTGCTTTCCCCGGAGGGGCAGTCTCCGCAGCTCTCTCCCTCGCAGCAGAGGCCGCCGGGGAAGAAGTAGCCACCGCGCAGGTGCCCGACCACCGGGTACTGCTTGACGTAGGTCTCGAGGAAGACCTCGTTGAACGCGGTCCATTGCTCGGCGGTCATCGCGTCGCAGTCGTCGTTGAGATCCGTTTCGGCCAGCGACCACATCCCCATGGCCCGGGAGGCGTCCTTGCCGGCCAGGCCGTGGTACTTGTGCTCCGGCCCGTAGAAATCCCGCCCCGAGCTGACGTCGAACACCACCCCCCGCACCGCAAGCAGCAACGGAAGTTGCGGATTGCGGTCGTCGTGGCGGGCCAGCTCCTCGGCGCTGAAGCTGCGAGATGCGGCCTTCTTCGCCACCTCGGCGGGGAGCTCCACCGCGGAGCCGCGACCCGCCGCTGCCGGAGTCGCGGCAAAGAGGACCGGCAGCAGCAAGGCGATCAGCGCGACGGTCGAACAAGGGCGGGAGGTCATGGCGCGGATTCCTCGTGTCGAAACAGCGTCGAGCTAGCGCTCACGCTCGCAGACCCGGTGCCAACCGAGGTCCGAGGCGATCTGATCGGCAGGCCATTGCCGGCAGATGTCCTCGGCAGGGGCATCGGCCTGTTGCGCGTTGCGCAGGGCCCAGTAGTCGTGCCCATCGGGCTTGAAGTCGGAGCCGTAGCTGACCAGCACGTAACGGGTGCCGTCGGATTCATAGTG
>CAZBZH010000170.1:0-8507 GCA_964496265.1 uncultured Acidobacteriota bacterium
CATGCGGACCCTGGAGCACCTCAAGCCGGAGAAGCGGGAGCGGATTTCCCGGGAGACCCTGGACATCTTCGCCCCCATCGCCAACCGCCTGGGCATCGGCAAGATCAAGACCGAGCTCGAGGACCTGTCCTTCCGCTACCTGGATCCGCTGGCCTACCGCTCGTTGGAATCCGCGCTGGCGGCACGGCGCAAGGTCAGCGAAGAGTTCATCGAAGAGACCCGCAAGCGGCTCGAGGAGACCATCGCCGAGCAGGGGATCGAGGCCGAGATCTCCGGCCGGGTCAAGCACCTCTACTCGATCTACCGCAAGATGCGGGCGCAGAAGATCGGGGTCGACGAGGTCTACGACTACGTGGCGTTCCGCGTCCTGACCGGATCGGTCAAGGACTGCTACGGCGTGTTGGGTGTCGTGCACTCCAGTTGGCGTCCGGTTCCGGGAAGGATCAAGGACTACATCGCGATGCCCAAGCCGAATCTGTACCAGTCGCTCCACACCTCGGTGATGAGCGACCGTGGGCAACCCTTCGAGGTCCAGATCCGGACCCACGAGATGCACGCCATCGCCGAGGAGGGGATCGCCGCCCACTGGCAGTACAAGGAGGGGGCGGGAGAGAGTGACCGGGAGCAGGACCGGGTCGCCTGGCTGCGCCAGATCCTCGACTGGCAGCAGGATCTCCAGGATCCCCGGGAGTTCCTGGAACTGGTCAAGGTCGATCTGTACCCCGAGGAGGTCTACGCCTTCACGCCCAAAGGGGAGGTGCTCTGTTTCCCCCGGGGCGCGACCCCGATCGATTTCGCCTACCGCATCCATACCGAGGTGGGGAACCACTGCACCGGCGCCAAGGTCAACGGCCGCATCGTGCCCCTCAAGTACGAGCTGGAGAACGGCGACATCGTCGAGATCATGACCCAGCCGACCCGCACCCCGAGCCGGGATTGGCTGGCGTTGGCCCGCACCTCCAAGGCGCGCAGCAAGATCCGCGCGTGGATCAACCACAGCGAGCGGGAGAGCGCCCTGGCCCTGGGCCGGGAGATGATCGACAAGGAGTTTCGCAAGTACAAGCTGTCCCCCCGCAAACTGCTGGAAGGGGAGAAGCTGTCCCAGGCGATGGAGAAGCTGGGCTTCAAGAACCTCGAGGACTTCCAGAGTTCGGTGGGGTACGGCAAGAGTTCGGCCCACCAACTGGTCTCCGCCCTGGTGCCCGAGACCCAGAAACTCGAGGAGCGTCCCGACGGCCGGGTCAAACGGGCGGTCAAACGCGCCCTCGGCATGCGGGAGAAGGGGGTCAAGGTCCAGGGGCTGGACGACGCGCTGATCACCCTGGCACGCTGCTGCAACCCGGTTCGCGGCGAGGATATCGTCGGCTACATCACCCGGGGCAAGGGGGTCTCGGTCCACGCGGTGCATTGCCCCAACGTGGCCCAGCTGATGTTCGACACCGACCGGCGCATCGGCGTCGAGTGGGGCAGCGACGCCGACGGCTCGACCACCTTCGACGTCAGCGTCGCCGTCGATGTCGAAGACCAACCCGGCCTCCTGGCCAAGATCGTCTCGGCGATCTCCGACGAGTCGACCAACATCAAGAATCTCGAGGCCAACGCCGAGACCACCGGAAGCGAGACCCGGGTGTTGTTCGTGTTCTCGGTCAACGACCGCAAGCATATGGAACGGGTCTTCAATCGGATCCGTCAGATCAACGGGGTGCGCGACGTGGTGCGCGTTCCCGCCGTAGGAGCCCACAATGCGTGAACCGGTAAGCACCGATAAAGCCCCGGGGGCGGTCGGCCCCTACTCCCAGGCGGTCAAGGCGGGGGACACGGTCTGGGTCTCCGGCCAGGTCGCCCTGGACCCGCAGAGTGGAGAGCTCGTCTCGGAGGATGTGGCCGAACAGGCGCGTCAGGTGCTCCAGAACCTGGCCGCGATCCTGGACGCCGCGGGGAGCGGCATGCACCAGGTAATCCGCACCACGGTCTACCTGACCGACATGAACGACTTCGCCAGCGTCAACGCCGTTTACGCCGAGGCGTTCCGCGAGCCGTTTCCCGCCCGGGCCTGTGTCGAGGTCTCCCGGCTGCCCAAGGACGTAAGGGTCGAGATCGACGCGATCGCGTTGCTGAACCGCGACTAACGTCCTCTAGCGGGTCTTGCCCGGGCCTGCCAATTACCGCCAGGCATCCTTTGCGTAGGCGCTAAATCCGCCTGATTCTGCCCGTTTTTGCGTTGAAACCCCTCAGGTTGCCTCAATTCCGCGGCTACCTATATTTGAGCCCCGCGAAGAACCCGAAGGTCCAGACAACCCCGACGCGTCGCCCGGTTTCTACCGGATTCAGGCGGGTCGCGGGCCCGGATCGAGGGATGGAACAAGGTCCGGTTACGAGCGTGTCGATGAGTGACGGTTGTCGTCCCTTGACGCTCCGACAAACCGGAACCTACGTTCGACGCTGGACGGGCACGGAGCCCTCCACGCAACGCGAGGGATAGTACATGTTCGGACGGAGTAAGAACCTCGTCGGCCTCGATATCGGCGACAGCTCCATCAAGCTCGTCGAACTCAAGGAGTTGGGCAAGGGCCGTGGCTTTCAGGTCCAGAAGCTCGGTTGGGAGCCGCTCTCTTCGGAGGCCATCGTCGACGGCGCGATCATGGACTCGCAGCTGGTCGTCGAGACCATCAGCAGGCTGTTCCAGCGGCTGAAGGTCAAGAACCGCCAGGTCTGCACCGCGCTCTCGGGTCACCACGTCATCGTCAAGCGCATCAGCTTGCCGACGATGTCCGAGGCGGAGCTGCAGGAGTCCATCCACTGGGAAGCCGAGCAGTACATCCCGTTCGACATCGACGATGTGAAGCTCGACTATCAGATCCTCGAGGGCTCGAGCCTCTCGGGTGAAGGCAACATGGACGTCCTTCTGGCCGCGGCCAAGAAGGAGAAGATCGACGAGTACGTCGGCGTGCTGGGCCAGGCCGGCCTGCAGGCAGACACCGTCGACATCGCCGCGTTCGCCTTGCAGAACGTGTTCGAGGCCAACTACGAGTTCGAGCCGCATCAGGTGATCGCCCTCGTGGACATCGGCGCGGCGGTCAGCTCGATCGCGGTGCTCCACGGCGGCACCTCGGTCTACTGGCGCGACATGAACATCGGCGGCAACCAGTACACCGACGCGATCCAGAAAGAGCTGGGGCTCTCCGCCGAGCAGGCCGAGACCCTCAAGCGCGGCGAGGAGATCGAAGGCGTCCTGTTCGAGCAGGTCATGCCGATCATGTCGGCGGTCAGCGACGACATCGGCGGCGAGATCCAGAAGACCCTCGACTTCTTCAAGCAGATCTCGGCGGCCGACGAACCGCTCGACTGCATCTACCTCACCGGTGGCAGCGCTCAGACCGTCAACCTGATGGAGTCGCTGGGGCAGCGCCTCAACACCCAGGTCGAGGTGCTCAACCCGTTCCGCAAGATCGGCGGCTCCGGCCGGGATGCCGGTGAAGAGCTGGTCGGCGAGATGATGCCGACCGCCTCGGTCGCCGTCGGCCTCGCGCTGCGCAAGCAGGGGGACTGAACACGATGATCAAGATCAACCTGATCGGCGACCAGAAGCCGGCCAAGTCGAAGAAGTCCTCGGGTGCGGGCATCAAGATGCCCGGGCTCGGCGGCAACCAGAATCTGCTGCTCGGCGGGATCCTCGCCGTGACCCTCGCCGTGACCGGCGGGTGGTGGTACATGGTCAACTCCGAGATGGCGCGCTGGGAAAAGAAGCACGCCGACGCCGACACCGAGCTCGCGCGTCTCAAGCCGATCCGCGACAAGGCGGACCGCTACGAGGACCGCAAGGAGCTGCTCGAGCGCAAGATCTCGCTGATCACCGACCTCAAGAAGCAGCAGGATGTGCCGGTTCACATCCTCGACCAGGTCTCGCGCAGCCTGCCGGAGTTCCTCTGGCTGAGTTCGATGAACGCCGAGGCCAACAAGATCAGCATTCAGGGCAAGGCCACCACGTACAACGCGGTTTCGAATTTCTTCAAGAACCTGTCCGGATCGGGCTACTTCGCCGATGTGACCCTGGGTCGCACCTTCGAGGTCCCAGAAGGCGTCTCGTTCAGCCTGACCTGTCGTTTCGCGCCCCGCAATTCCGGGGACGATTCGGCGGACCAGGGTTGAGGCCGGAGTCACAGGTGCTTTGCCCCACAAGATCTGGAGTTGATCGCCATGTCGTTTGACAAGCTCCCGTTCGCCGGACAGCTGGGAATCATGCTGGCCCTGGCCGCCGTCATCGTCGGTCTGGCCTACTGGGTGTTCCCCAACCTGTCCGAGCAACGCAAGGAAATCACCAAGCTCGAGGACAGCTACGCCGAGAAGGACCGGGAGATCCGCAAGGGTCAGGCCATCGAAGCGCGGCTGCAGGAGTTCGAGCGCGAGGTCGCCAACCTGGAGCGCAAGCTCTCGGATGTCGCCCAGATCCTGCCGCGGAACACCGAAACCGGTGACCTGCTGAAGTGGATCAAGAACCTGGGCGACCAGTCGAACCTCGACCTCAAGTCGTTCAGCCCGGGCACCCTCAAACCGGTCGAGTTCTACACCGAGTTCCCGATCGAGATGCAGGTGATCGGCAAGTACCACGATCTGGGGATCTTCCTCGATCGGGTATCGAAGTACTCGCGAATCATCAACGTCGACAAGCTGAAGATGAACGACAACAAGGGCAACAACAAGTCGATTCGCGCCAGCTTCACCGCGACGACCTTCGTCTACGACGAATCCACCGAGGGAGGTGTCGAATGAACCGCCGAGATTGGAGCTGGTTCGCCGTCGCTGCCGCGTTGATCGTGGTGGTGTTCGCGGCGGCTCCTGCCTTCCCTCAGGCCCCGGGTGTCGATGAAGGCACGCTGTCGGCCGAGGAACAACTCGCCGAGGCCGAGCTGGCCCAGCAGGGCGAGACCGAGGCCGACACCCGGAACGTCGAGGAGATCCTCCAGCAGCAGGAAGCCCTGTTGCGGGGTGAACGCTTCTCCTACGATCCGGGCGGCCGCCGGGATCCATTCATTTCGCTGTTCGAGCGTACCAAGGGTGAAGGCCCGCGCACCGCTTGCAAGGGAATCGGATGCATGACCGTCGACGAGATCGACCTGGTCGGCATCGTCGAGGACAGCAAGAGCGGCGACGTGGCGTTCTTCAACGGCTCCGACAATCGGGGCTACTTCCTACGCGTCGGGGACGGGGTCTACGACGCGAGCATGATTTCGATCGATGCACGGAAGGGAATCGTGACCTTCCGCCAGCAGGTGGACGATCCGCGGCTGATCAAACCGTACCGGGACGTCGTGAAACGGCTGGTTCCGCAGGAGGAGAGCGGCAATGAGTAAGCAGGGAGTGTGGAGGCGGGCGGCCCTGACCGTAACGTCCCTGGCGTTGACGGCAGCGGTGTTTTCCGCGATTCCCGTCCCGGGCGGCACCGCGGCGGCAGGCCTGACCGATGTCCGTGTGGAATACGGCGTCGACGGGGCACCGGTGGTTTATCTGTCCGGTGACGGCGGTACCTTCGAGCATGAGAGCTTCATGCTGGACGGTCCCTACCGGCTGGTGGTCGACCTCCCCGGGGTCAACCATCGCAGCGAGACGCACCGGCACGGTGTCGACCGTGGTGGCGTCGCTCAGGTTCGTACGGCCCAGTTCCGGGACGTTCCGACCCCGGTGACCCGCGTGGTGTTCGATCTCGATGAGCCGCTGGCCTACGAGATCCGCCAGATCGGCGACGACCTGGGGATCTTCTTCGGCGATCCGGCCAACCACATGGTGGCGGGCGAGAACGATCTGCCGGAGTGGGCCCGTGAAGGCCGCCAGACGGCCACGGAGACCCGGTCGACCTGGACCGAGACGACCCAGAGCGCCGAGCCGGTGGTCGTCGCCGAGGACGAGCCGGTGGATCCGTTCCCGACCCCCGAGGTCGAGACCACCACGGCCCAGATCCAGGAGACCATGACCGAGACGGCCGAGACCGTCGAGCAGACCACCACCGAAGTGGCCGACGCCATGGAGGAGACGGTCGAAGAGGTCGTGGAGACCACCCATTCGATGGAAACGACGACTCCGGTCGTCGAGGAGCCGGTCATCGTCGAGAACACGGTGATGGAGCCGGTCGAGGTCGAGGAGCCGGTCGTCGCCGTCGCCTCGTCCGCCCCCTCGGCGATCACGCTGCCGTCGAACACCCCGGCGCCGCGGGCGACCACGACGGCGGTGATCCCTTCGACGGAGACCCCTTCGACGGAGACCACCGGGGCGACCATGGCCTCGACGGCCACGGCCACGCCGCAGCCGTCGACCATGCCGACGACCCCGCCGAGCCAGCGCCCCTCGCGTTCGGTTTCGGGAGACACCATCGATCGTCTGCTGCGCACGCCGCCGGCCTACGCCACGCCGACGCCGCAGTCGAACACCGACTACACGACCCGCAAGATCACCGGCGAAACGGTGACCTACCGGGGTAAGCGCATCTCGCTGAACCTGACCGACGCCGACATCAAGCAGGTCTTCCGCCTGTTCCATGAGATCTCCGGCGTCAACTTCGTGCTGGATCCCAGCGTCAACGGCCGCGTGACCATCGTCGTCGACGATGTTCCGTGGGACCAGGCCCTGGACCTGATCCTCAAGAACAACGGTCTGGACAAGGTTCTCGAGAACAACGTCATCCGCATCGCGACGACCCAGAAGCTGGCCAGCGAAGCGGCCCAGCGCAAGCAGCTCAAGGAAGCCAAGGAGCTGGAGGTCGAGCCGATCACCATCACCCGCACCCTGTCCTATGCCAAGGCGCGGGACGTCGAGCGGGTCATCCGCGAAGGCGGCGTGCTCAGCCAGCGTGGCCGGGTGATCGTCGACGAGCGGACCAACACCCTGATCGTCAGCGACATCCCGAAGAAGGTCGAGCCTCTCGACGTGTTGATCTCGACCCTCGATTCCGAGACCCCGCAGGTCATGATCGAGGCGCGGGTCGTCGAGACCTCCCGTGACTTCGTTCAGGATCTGGGCGTCGTCTGGGGCGTGGGCGCCGTCGCCGACGCCTCCCGCGGCACCCAGACCAGCCTGGGCAACGTCTCCGGGCGCTACGCGCTGAACCTGCCGGGTGCCGGTGGCGCCAGCAACCTGGCCTTCAAGTTCAGCAACATCATCGACTCGTTCACCCTCGACATCGCGCTCAACACCCTCGAAACCGAGGGCCGCGGCCGCGTGCTGTCCTCGCCGAAGATCGCCACCCAGAACAACGAACGGGCGGAGATCGAACAGGGCGTGCGGATCCCGGTGGTCAACACCACGGCGACCGAGATCAACGTCGAGTTCGTGGCCGCCTCGCTGCGGCTCGAGGTGACTCCGCAGATCACCGCGGAGCGCACCGTGATTCTCGACATCATCGTCGAGAACAACACCCCTGACTTCGTCAACCGGGTCGGCGACGTTCCGCCGATCAACACTCAGCGGGCCCAGACCAAGGTGCTGATCGAAGACGGCGGCACCACGGTCATCGGCGGCATCTTCACCGTCAACGAAGGTCAGTCCGAGACCGGCGTGCCCTGGTTCCGCAAGATCCCGGTGTTCGGTTGGCTGTTCAAATCGACCAACGTGACCCGTCAGAACCGCGAACTGCTGATCTTCATCACCCCGAAGATCATGAAGCTCGGCTAGTGGAGGCCTTGAAGACGATGACTGCCAGGAAAACCCTGCTTCTCTTGTGCGTAACGGCGCTTTGCGTCGCGGTCGCCGGCTGCACGGACAGTAACGTCGACGACGCCGATTCCGCGCCGGTGGTGTTCGAAGTCTCGGTGCTGGGCAAGCCGCCTGTTCAGGCGACCCTGGACCAGGCGACCGGCAACTGCGTGTTCGTGGTGACCGACTGGACCGCCACGGCGCTCAACGTGCCGAAGAACGGCACGGCGATCACCTCGCCGTTCAACGACATCGAACTGTTGGACATGACCGTGTCCTACACCTGCGTCAGCGGGCAGTCCTGCCCGCCGGACCGGACCTTCGGGATCACCGGTACCGTGCCGGCCAACGGCTCGGTGGGCTTCATCTTCCCGCCGATCCTGCTGGACGATCTCGATGTGACCCAGGCGGGCACGACCCTGCTGATGGACATGACCTTCCGCTCGACCACCGTGGCGGGGGACAACATCACGTACTTCAGCTCGGACACCCTGCCGATCGCGGCCTGCATCTAGCCGCCGGTTCCGACCGGCGTCGCGGCCCGGGAAGCCGGGCCGCCGTTAAACCCCACCGGCTGTTTTCACGGCGGTGGGGTTTTGCTTATGATGGGCCTTCCGACCGAGGTTCCGGGAGGAAGGGGAGGCGATGACACGGCGTTCCGAGGACGATGAGTTGCTGGCCACGGTGACCCACGCAAGGCTACGAGCCGGGCAGGGGGACGTGGAGGGCGCTCGCCGGATCCTGGAGCGCAGGTTGGCGGACGATCCCGCCGACGCCGCGGCCCGCCGGATGCTGGAGACCCTCGGCGGGGCTCCGGCCCCCCA
>CAZBZH010000171.1:0-8478 GCA_964496265.1 uncultured Acidobacteriota bacterium
GTCGCGCAGCAGCTGAGCGAAGCGCTCGCGGCGGTGCACGCGGAGGGCATCGTGCACCGCGACGTCACGCCCTCGAACGTCATCGTCGTGGCCGCGGACGGCACGGGCGCCGGCCCGACCGTGAAGCTGCTCGACTTCGGCATCGCGCAGGTCACCGACCCCAGCGTGGCCACCCGCACCCTGACCGAGGCCTGGGACCGTTCGCCGGGCTCGATCGCCTGGGCGCCCGACGGGCGTTCGATCTACGCCGTGGCGGCGAACCTGGGCCAGCGTTCGCTGTTCCGCATCGACGTGGAGAGCGGCGCGGTGACGACGGTGGTCGAGCAGGGCGCCGTGCGTTCCATCGGCTTCTCGGGCAAGCACGTGATCTACGGGCGGGACCATCTGAACTCCCCGGTGGAGCTCTACCGCGCGGGGATGGACGGCAGCAACGTCGAGCGGATCAGCGGGATCAACGACGCCGCCGTGGCCGCCGCCGAGATGGGTGAGCCCGAGCAGTTCACCTTCAAGGGCTGGAACGACGAGACTGTCCACGCCTACGTGGTCAAGCCGCTGAACTTCAATCCCAAGAAGAAGTACCCGGTGGCCTTCCTGATTCACGGCGGGCCCCAGGGGTCCTTCGGCAACAACTTCCACTACCGCTGGAACCCCCAGGCCTACGTTGGCGCCGGCTACGCGGCGGTGATGGTCGACTTCCACGGATCGATCGGCTACGGCCAGGCCTTCACCGATTCGATCAGCGGAGACTGGGGCGGCAAGCCTCTTGAGGACCTGCAGAAGGGACTGGCCGCGGCGCTCGAGAAGTACCCCTGGCTCGACGGTGAGCGAGTCGGTGCGCTGGGTGCCTCCTACGGCGGCTACATGATCAACTGGATCGCCGGCAACTGGCCCGATCGTTTCAAGTGCCTGGTCAACCATGACGGCAACATCGACGAACGCATGGCCTACTACGATACCGAGGAGCTGTGGTTCCCCGAGTGGGAGCGTGGGGGCACCCCGTGGGAAGTGCCCGAGGCCTACTCCAAGCACAATCCGATCGACCACGTGGCCAAGTGGAAGACGCCGATGTTGGTGATCCACGGCGCGCTGGACTACCGGGTGGTGGATGTTCAGGGCATGGCGACGTTCACCGCTTTGCAGCGCAAGGGGATTCCGAGCAAGTTCCTCTACTTCCCCGATGAGAACCACTGGGTGTTGAAGCCGAACAACTCGATCTTCTGGCATGAGAATGTGATCGAGTGGCTGGATCGTTGGGTGAAGTAGTGGCTCGTTGGATCGTTGGGTGAGGTGATCGCCGGGGTGGGTGGTCGGGGGTTCGCCTACCGGCTTCGCGGTGCGGCCGCCTCCGCCTTGGCGATTTGCTTGCGGGTTCTCTTTGGTCGGGTCGGAACACTCTTGCGGGTTTGGGCGCACCAAGGCGCCGTACGGCGAACCCCCGACCACCCACGTCGCTCACACAACCAGCGGTCTTGCTCGCTGAATGGGTGGGCGGTTTGTGGGGGGAGTTGCTCTACGGCTGCCACTTGGTATTGGGGGCGCTTGCCGGTTTTGCTGGTGCGGCCGTAGCTGGCCCGGTCGACGGTTCCCGGCCAGTCAGCCTAGTCGTCAAGGTACCAGTCGATGGCGACGTCTTGTTTGAAGACCACGTGGAGTCGCCACGTAAAGGCGAACGGAAGGCCGGGGCGGAAGCCTTGGTGACCGACGTCGTAGGTCAGGTGGTGGCTCGGGTTCTCGCCGAGCCCATCGAAGGCGAAGTCTTCCGGACCTAGGACTTCTCGCACCTGTTCAGCGCTCTTGCCCATGATTCTCGACTCCGGGAGCTGTCCAACCATTCTCCCGCGGGTCTCCGGGTCGGCTTGTTGCCAGGCCTGCGCTTCGAAGGGTAGCGGGTCGAGTCCCGGGTAGACGAGGTAGGCCGCACCCGCGAGAGCCAGGGCGACCATGACACCGGCTATGCCGAGCACGATGCAGATCTGTCGGAGTTTCGTTGACATGCGGTTTGCCGCTCGAGATCAAGTCTGACATGAAAAAGGCCGGCTGCGGGGCAGCCGGCCTTTTCGTTTCTCAGTTGGCGAGATGAAGGGTCACTTCTTGCGCTTGAACATGCCCTTCTTCATGGCCCAGGGTTGGCCGAACTCCAGGGGGGTGGCCTTGATGTTGGTTTCGATCGGGTCGCCGGCGGCGAGCTGGTTGATGTCCCCGCCGCCCATCGGCTTGGCGAAAGAGGCGCTGTCGGTGACCTTGACCACCTGGAGCTTGACCTCGCTCTCGTCGGCGTAGGCGATGATCTCGCCGGTGTCCGGGTTGGTGATCGGCTCGCCGCGCTTGACCGCGGTGACCACGTCGTCGACGCTCAGCATGTCGGAACCCAGGTTGATGATGACCTGGCCCCCCTGCACCGCCGCGACCTTGCCCGAGGGCGGCTTGTTGCCGACTTCCTTGACCAACTCGAAGACGCCGGCGTTGACGGCGGCGATCATCGCCTGGCCGATCGGAGTCCGGGAGTAGTTGCCCATGAAGCCGCCCAGCGCCCCGGCGCTGCCCCAGCCCACACCGCCGAAATCGATCGCGCGGCTCTTGAGGCGCACCTCGACGGGAGTCGATGCCAGAATCTCGCCGCTGTTCATGTCGATCAACTGCATGGTGATCGAGACGTAGGATTCGGCGTTTTGCCACTTGACGCCGCCGAAGGCGCCGAGCTTGCGGCTCAGGGCGCCCAGTCCGCGCTTCTTGCCCTTGACGTTGGGTTCGTAGGAGTTGACCACCAGCTTGACGCCGAACTGGGCGCCGAGCAGTTCGCCGGTCTTGGCTGAGCTCTGCTTGCGCACCCGGCCGCTGCTGCCCAGGTCCTGCTCGGCGATGATCGCGTCAAGGCTGTCCCGCTCGACCACGCGGAAGCGGTTGGTCTGGGTCAGCACGTCCGACACGATGGCGTCGAGACCCTGGATCGGCACCTCGCCGGCCTGGCTGTTGATGTCGAAGGTGTAGTTGTACGTCTGCCCTCCGGGCCCCGTGCCGCTGACCCTGTAGGAGCCGTTGTTCGAGTCGTTCTGAGTCTCGAGGACCCGCATCAGGGCCTTGTTGCCGTTGTGTTCGCCCCATTTCAGGCGAACCAGGTCCGTCGGCTTGCCCTGCAGGATCGGCAGAAGGTCTTCGGGCAGGGGCTTCTCGCCGTCCTTCTCCGTGATCGCGTAGGCCACGTACTCGGCGAACAGGGGGGTGGAAGCCAGTCCGAGGGTCAGCAGCAGGGCGCAGACGATCGCGCCGCGTCGGATCCCTTTCATCGTCATCCTCCGTGCGGGGCGTCCCCGCGGGTGTTCCTGGTCGTGCCCGGCACGCCGGCGTTGAGAGACGCGGGGCGTGTCGACCGTTCCCGCCTCCGGGCCAGGCTGAATATAGCGCAACGGCATCCGGCGGGTAGCGCAGGCGCCCACGGTCCGGTGGGCCCGCTTTCCGACCTATTGGGTCGCCCGGTTGACCGGAGTGTTACAGGAAGGACGTTTCGCGGGTCGATCCGGGCGCTCAGGACTACAATATGAAGGATGATCGATACCGACGGGTCCGCCAAGTCCTTTGAGATCCAGTACGTTAGCCGGGAGGGCTCCCGGCCGGGCCGGGATCTGCTCGCCGTCGAGGAGCCGATGGAGATCCGCCTGGGCTTCGGCGCCGAGGGCTCGCGGCAGGCTCGCAGCCTCTCGATCACCATGCGCACCCCGGGCAACGATTTCGAGTTGGCTGCCGGCTTCCTGTTCACCGAGCAGATCGTGACCGCCCCGTCCCACGTGGGCGAGGTGGCCTTCTGCGGCCCGCCGGCTCCGGGGCGGGAGACCAGCAATATCGTGCGGGTGGAGTTGGGCCCCGAGGTCGAGGTCGACCTGGGGCGACTGCAGCGGCACTTCTATACGACATCGAGTTGCGGCATCTGCGGCAAGGCCTCGCTGGACGCGGTGGCCGCCCAGGGGTTGCGCCGGCTGGACGGCGGGCGGCCGCGGCTCTCCGGTGAGGTCATTCACCGGCTGCCGGATCTGCTGCGGGGCAGCCAGCCGGTGTTCGAGCGGACCGGGGGGCTCCACGCCGCGGCGATCGCCCGGCCCGACGGGACGCTGGTCCACGTTCGGGAGGATGTCGGGCGCCACAACGCCGTGGACAAGCTGCTGGGGCGGTGCTTCCTCGACGGGGAGACCGATCTGGCGGACTCGATCCTGGTGGTCAGCGGCCGGGCCAGCTTCGAGCTGGTGCAGAAGGCGCTGGCGGCGGGGCTGCCGGCGATGGTGGCGGTCGGCGCCCCCTCGAGCCTGGCGGTCGATCTGGCCGAGCGCTACGGCATGACCCTGATCGGTTTCGCCTCGGCGGACCGGTTCAACGTCTACACCGGCCATGGGCGTATGATCTAGAGATGCTCGAAACCACGGCACAGAGAGAGCGGGTCCTCAAGCTCCTGGAAGAGGAGGGGGGCGTGACCGAGGAGTCGGTGCGCCGGGTCGCCCGGGAGGCCAACGTCCCCGAGGCCGAGGTCTGGGGCGCCGGACTCTTCTACACGCTGATCAACAACCCCGGGGACCGGGTGCGGGTCTGTGACGGGCTCTCCTGCCAGATGGCGGGCGCCGACGCGCTGACCGAGCGGCTGGAGTCCGAGGGCAAGACCTGTGAGCGGGTCAGCTGTCTGGGCCAGTGCGACCTGGCGCCGGCGACCCTCGACGAGCAGATGAAGCTGGTGACCTACGAGGGGCGGCCCACCGGGGTGACCCCCGACGATCCGGAGCTGCCGATGAACCTCGGCGGTGAGATGGACCGCGGCTACGCCGGTCTGGCCCGGGCGCGGGAGATGGGCGCCGAGGCGGTGATCGACGAACTGGAGGCTTCGGGCTTGCAGGGGCGCGGTGGCGCCGGCTTCCCGGCTCACTTCAAGTGGCGCTCCCTGCGCAGTCAGGCCGAGACCGAGCGCTACATCGTCTGCAACGCCGACGAAGGGGAGCCGGGCACCTTCAAGGACCGCGAGGTGCTGCTGCGCCAGCCGCACCTGATGCTCGAAGGGCTGGCCATCGCCGCCTGGACCGTCGAGGCCAAGGATATCTACATCTACATTCGCGGTGAGTTCGGCAACGAGCGCCGCAACCTGGACCGGGCGATGGAAGAGGCCCGGGAGCAGCTCGCCGATTTCAACTGGCATGTGGTCGACGGCCACGGCGCCTACATCTGCGGCGAGGAGACGGCGCTGTTGGAATCCCTCGAGGGGAAGCGGGGCATGCCGCGGCTCAAGCCGCCGTTCCCCACCGAGCAGGGCTTCCGCGGCAAGCCGACGCTGATGCAGAACGTCGAGACTCTGGCCTGCATCCCCGCGATCCTCAAACGGGGCGGCGCCTGGTTCAAGGGTCTGGGGCGCAATGAGCCGGGCACCAAGCTCTACTGCATCTCCGGGCATGTGAAGACGCCGGGGGTCTACGAGCTGCCTCTGGGCGTGAGTCTCGACGAACTGGTCGAGGCGGCGGGAGGCTACGAGGGTACGCCGATGGCGTTCAGTCCCGGTGGGGCCTCCAGCGGTTTCCTGCCGATGGATCAGCGGGAACTGCCGCTGGACTTCAAGAGCCTGGCCGGCGCCGGTTCGATGCTGGGCAGCGCCGGGGTGGTGGTGCTCAACGACACCGTCGACATGGCGGTCGCCTCGGCCTGGCAACTGGTGTTCTTCGAGCGGGAGAGTTGCGGGCAGTGCGCGCCCTGCCGCATCGGCACCCGCTACCTGCGCCGCCAACTCGATCGCTACGTGCAGATCGGCGACCCCGCCTCACTGGCCCAGGCCGACGATGTGGGTTGGGAGATGGAAGAGGGCTCGATCTGCGGCCTGGGTATGGTCGCGGCCAAGCCGCTGGAAGCGGCGCGCAAGTATTTTCCCGAAGCATTCGAAACCCGGAACTCCAACGGGTCGTCCAGACGCGGGTGACGCACATGAGTGAAGCACGACAACTGCCGGAAGACGAAACCTTCGAGGTCGAGATCAACGGCCAGGCCTGTGAGGCCCGGGCAGGGGAGACCGTTTTCGAGGTCGCCGCCCGCCAGGGGGTCGAGATCCCGGTCCTGTGTCACGACACCCGGCTCGAACCTGCCGGCGCCTGCCGGGTTTGCCTGGTCGAGGTCGAGGGGCAGCGACGGCTGCAGCCGGGCTGTGCCTGGAAGGTCTCGGCGGGGATGAAGATCACCACCGAGTCCGAGCGGATCGAGAAGCACCGCCGGGTGCTCTACGGGTTGTATCTGGCCGATCACCGGCTGGACGACGCGGGCCTGCCCGTCGAGACCGCCAACGCCAACCAGCTGCGCATGCTCGCCGAGAAGACGCCGCCGCTCAAGCTCGAGGCGGTCGAGGCGCCCCGGCGGGGCCGCCCCGAGGACGAAAACCCGTACATCAAGTTCGATCCGGATCTCTGTATTCTCTGCGCGCGCTGCACCCGCTACTGCGATGAGATCGAGGCGGTCAACGCGATCACCCTGGCCTGGCGGGGTTCGGAGACGACGATCTCCACCGCCGGCGAGCGGGGCCTGCTGGATACCAGCTGTGAGCTCTGCGGCGGCTGCATCGATACCTGCCCGACCGGTGCGCTGATCGAAAAGAAGGCGCCCGATATGCTTCCGGCCCACGCCGAGAAGGTGCGCAGCACCTGCAACTTCTGCGGCGTCGGTTGCCAGCTCGATCTCCACGTGGTCGACGGCAAGGTGGCCAAGGTCACCAGCCCTCCGGTGGGCGAGACGGTCAACGACGGCAACCTCTGCGTCAAGGGGCGCTTCGCCTACGACTTCGTGCATCACGAGGACCGGTTGACCGAGCCGCTGATCCGCCGCGAGGACGGCGAGTTGCATCCGGCCAGCTGGGAGGAGGCGATCGAGGTCGCGGCCAAGGGGCTGCTCGGCGTCAAGGAACGCCACGGCAGCGATGCCATGGGCTTCGTCTCGTCCAGTCGCTGCACGGTAGAAGAGAACTACCTGATGCAGAAGCTGTCGCGCACGGCTTTCCGAACAAACAATATCCATCAGTGTGCCGCCACGTGACACGCTCCCACGGTCGCCGGTCTGGTGACCATGTTCGGAGCGGGCGCGATGACCAACTCGATCAACGAGATTCGCGACACGGACATGATGTTCGTGATCGGTTCGAATACCTCGGAAGCTCATCCGATCATCGCCATGGAGATGAAGAAGGCGGTCGGGCGCGGTTCGCGACTGATCGTTGCCGACCCTCGCGCGATCTGGATGGCCGGGATCGCCGAGAAGCACATGCAGCTTCATCCGGGGACCGACGTCTGGTTGCTCAACGCCATGGCCCACGTGATCGTCACCGAGGATCTGGTCGATCACGCGTTCATCGCGGCCCACACCGAGCGCTTCGACGAGTACCGGGAGTCGGTGCTGAACTACACGCCGGAAGAGGCGGAGAAGATCACCGGCGTGCCGGCCGAGGACATCCGCGACGTGGCGCGGCTCTACGCCACCACCGAGAAGGCGGGGATCTACTACACCCTGGGCATCACCGAGCACACCCACGGCACCGATAACGTCTACGCCCTGGCCAACCTGGTGTTGATGACCGGCCACCTGGGCAAACCCTCCGCGGGCATGAACCCGCTGCGCGGTCAGAACAACGTCCAGGGAGCCAACGACGCCGGCGCGACGCCGGTGTTCTATCCGGGCTATCAGAACGTGACCGATCCCGAGGTGCGCAAGAAGTTCGAGCAGGCCTGGGGCGTGGAACTCGATCCCAACGACGGCCTCAACCTGAACGTGATGATGAAGGAACTAGCCAAGGGCAAGATCAAGGGCATGTACGTGATGGGGGAGGACATCGTCATCTCCGAACCCAACGTCTCCCAGATCGAGAAGGGCCTGAACCAGATCGAGTTCCTGGTCTGCCAGGAGATCTTCCACAACCTGACCACCCAGTACGCCGACGTGGTGTTCCCCTCTTCCTGCTTCGCCGAGAAGGACGGGGTGTTCACCAACAGCGATCGCCGGGTCCAGCGGGTGCGCAAGGCGGTGGACCCGCCGGGGAACGCCCGGGAAGACTGGCGCATCCTGGCCGACATGGCCCGGGCCTGTGGCTACCCGATGCCCCACTACGAGAATCCCGGCGAGATCTACGACGAGATGGCGGCGCTGACCCCCAAGGTCGCGGGCATCTCCCACGAGCGCCTGGACGAACGGCCCAAGGGGCTTCAGTGGCCCTGCACCGACTCGGATCACGAGGGCACGCCGACCCTGCACCAGGACGGGCCGATCGTGGGTAAGGCGGGCTTCCAGCCGGTGGCCTACCGGCCCAGTGACGAGATGCCCGATGACGAGTACCCGCTGGTGCTCTCCACCGGCCGCACGCTCTACCACTACAACGCCGCGACCCAGACCCGTCGCTCGGCGGGACCGGAGGCCAAGCAAGCCCGGAACTTCATCGAGATTCACCGCAAGGACGCCGGCAAGCTCGGCATCTCCGACGGCGAG
>CAZBZH010000172.1:0-8452 GCA_964496265.1 uncultured Acidobacteriota bacterium
GTTCCATCCCGGCTCCTTGATCCGCGGCGGCGTGGTTCGCGGCTCGGGCTTCGCCCCGCCGCCTCGCGGTCACGACCATAGATGAGCGGTCGCGTCCGGGCAACTGCCCGCCGGCGGGCGCCGGGGAACGCTCCTGACCATGCCGACAATCTTGTCGGCAAACAGGGTTTTGTTGTCGGCCGCGATGTCGGCGAAAACAAGAAACGTTGAAGTGGCAGGCAGAAGCATGTCGGCCGTGATGTCGGCGAGAAACGGGGACGCGCTCCGAACATACGCCGCCCGACGAGATGCATCCGCCGGCGACAAGAACTCACCCAAAGAAAAAGGCTCCGGGACAAAGCCCGGAGCCTTCGCTGCTGCATGGTGAAGCGGTGGACTAGCGGCTCTTCAGCGCATCGCGAATCTCGGTGAGCAGCTTCTCTTCGTTGGACGGTGCCGGCGGCGGCTTCGGCGCCTCCTCTTCCTTCTTCTTCAGGTTGTTCATCGTGCGCACCATCATGAAGACGGCGAAGGCGATGATGATGAAGTCGACCACCGACTGCATGAAGGCGCCGTACTTGATCAGCGGAGCGCCCGCTTCCTCGGCGGCGGCCAGGGTCTCGAAGGTGCCTTCACCCAGGTTCAGGTAGAGCTGGCTGAAGTCGACCCCGCCCAGCAACATTCCCAGCGGCGGCATCAGCACGCCCTGAACGAACGAACTGACAATCTTGCCGAAGGCTCCGCCGATGATGATCCCGACGGCCATATCCATCACGTTGCCGCGCATGGCGAACTTCTTGAACTCGTTGAGCATTCACTCCTCCTTGGTTCCCGAAACCCCACGATCCCGAGCGCGTTTCGCGCCGAATCTACCACAGCAAAGCAGCGCCGAAGCAGCGCGAAACCCGGTTCTCTGCGGATTCGATGGCGAGACGTTGGAAACGGTCAACCTATTGAAAGAATGGTAGTTGCGGAAACTGAACAGGGTCGATGAAAAGGGCGGTAGGCGTCGACCCAAACCGCGATAGGATCGGGTTGTTCCAGGAGGAGAGAGATGAGCAATCCAGCAAGTGAACGCCGCGCCCACGAACGTTTCGACCACAGCCTCGAGCTCGAGACGGCGCATCCTGGCGATGGCACCCGGGCACGCCTGTTGACCAACAACCTGTCGATGGGTGGACTGCAGTGCACCTCCGACGTCGGCTTCCAGGAGATGAGCCGCCTCGGTGTGCGCCTGATGTTGCCGGAGAACGAAGCGCAACTCACGCCGCTCGACATCGAGGCGATCGTCGTGCGCAGTCGCGAGGTTCCGTTACCCGGTGGCGACAGTCAGTTCGAACTCGCGCTCCTGTTCAACAACATGCAGGACGAACATCGCGAGCGTCTGCAGTCGTTCCTCGAACGCTGAGAACCCGCACCCGGTAAGGCTTTCCGCCGACATCTATTGTCGGCGGAAGTCGTAGAAGGGCTCGAAACCGGCTCTGGGTGTGGTTTTGCGGCGTTCCTGCTCTTGACACCCGTTCATGCAAAAGCTCTAATCGCAGCGGTGACGCGGCTTTCGCGCATTTGCGCGCGATCGTTCGCGGCACTCAAACCAAGCGAAAGGAGGTGACTCGCATGAACAAGGCAACGTTGATCGACAAGATCGCCAACGATGCTGGGATCACGAAGAACGCCGCGGCGACTGCCGTCGATAGTCTTATCGAAGGAATCACGCGTTCGCTCAAGAAGAACCAGCGCGTAACGCTCGTCGGCTTCGGTACGTTCTCGGTGAGCAAGCGCAAGGCGCGCACCGGCCGTAACCCGCAGACTGGTGAGACGATCAAGATCAAGGCCAAGAAGGCGGCCCGCTTCAAGCCGGGCAAACAGCTGGAAGTGGCCCTCAACGGCAAGAGATAAATCTCACACGACAGACCACACGTCAGGGGTCAGGCCGGGCCTCGCTAGGTCTGACCCCTGCTATCGCGAAGCGATAGCAGCCCTGAGCGACCGAAGGGAGTCGAAGGGCCCCACCACCAAAACACCGCGCGACTTCTCGAAGGGCCAAGCGCCCTGCCCCGAGCGAGCGAAGCGAATCGAAGCCTTACTCGATCACCAACAACAGCGCGTCGTTGTCCACCGTCGTCCCCGGTTCCACGTGGATCGACTTGACCTTGCCCGCCTTGGGCGCCTCGATCTCGTTTTCCATCTTCATCGCCTCGACGACCAGTAGTCCCTGGCCTTCCTCGACGGCGTCCCCTTCGCTTACCAGCACCCGTACCACCTTGCCCGGCATCACCGACAGGATCTCGGCGGGACCGGCGCCACCGCCGGCGGCGGCGCGCGCCTGACGACCGGGATCGGTGAAGGTAACCTTCTGTTCATCGGCGCCGTGGCGCACCAGGTACTTGTCCCCGTCCCCTTCGACGGAAACCTCGTAGGAGGTGCCGTCGACCAGCATCGAGTAGAAGTCCCCTTCGAGTTTGCGGGCGTCGACCCGATGTTCGACGCCGTCGACGTTGACGACGATGAGTCCGTCGTCGCGGGTGACCGAGATCTCGGCGAGCTTATCGCCGACCTGTGCACTGATCTTCATCGACGCCACCCCTTTCCGCCGTAGCGTTTCCACGCCGAACCGGCGCCTCGCCGGCGATCTCCCCGTGGCCGCGTGGCCAACTGTTCCTGACGGCGGAAGTGATCGACGGCGGCGGCGACCACCGCGATCTGCTGCAGCCATTCGTTGTCGCCGGCCTTGACCAGCTCCGGGTGCTCCTCGAGGAAGCCCGTGTGCAGATCCCCGTCGATGAACGCCTGGTGGCGCATGACCTTCTTGTGGAAGCTGATCGAGGTGGTCAACCCGTCGATGCGGTACTCATCGAGGGCGCGAGCCATCCGCTCGATGGCCTGCTCCCGGTCGGAACCCCAGGTGACCAGCTTCGAGATCATCGGGTCGTAGTGCAGCGGCACGGTGTAGCCGGAGTAGACACCGCCGTCGTCGCGCACGCCGGGGCCGCTAGGCGTGCGCAGCCCGCGAATCGTGCCCGGGCAGGGCATGAAGTTGCGGGTCGCATCCTCGGCGATGATGCGGCATTCGATGGCGTGGCCGTGAAGCTCGACGTCATCCTGAGCGCGATCCAGCGGCACGCCGGCGGCCACCCGTAGCTGCCACTTGACCAGGTCCATGCCCGTCACCTCTTCGGTGACCGGATGTTCGACCTGCAGCCGCGTGTTCATCTCCATGAAGTAGTAGGAGCCGTCGTCCCCGCGCAGGAACTCCACGGTGCCGGCCCCTTCGTAGTCCACCGCCTTGGCCGCTTTGACCGCCAGGTCGCCGATCTTGGCCCGCTCTTCCGGGGTGACCACCGGGGACGGGCACTCCTCGATCAGCTTCTGGTGGCGCCGCTGGATCGAGCACTCCCGCTCGCCCAGGTACAGGCAGTTGCCGTGACCGTCGGCCAGCACCTGCACCTCGATGTGCCGGGGCCGCACGACGAACTTCTCCATGAAAACCGTGTCGTCGCCGAAGGAGGCCCGGGCCTCGCCGGCCGCCTGGGCCAACGCCGAGACCAGCTCCTTCTCCTCACGGACGATGCGCATGCCCTTACCGCCACCGCCGGCGGAGGCCTTGAGCAATACCGGGAAGCCGATCTCCCGGGCGCGCTCGACCAGGTCCGAGGCTTCAGGATCGAGGGGCGGCGTGCCGGGCACCACCGGAACGCCCGCTTCGACCATGGCGTCCCGGGCGCGCACCTTGTCGCCCATGGCGTACATCGCTTCCGCCGAGGGACCGACGAACTTGATGCCCGCCTCGATGCAGGCCCGGGCCAGGTCGCCGTTCTCCGAGAGGAAGCCGTAGCCCGGATGGATCGCCTGGGCGCCCGACTGTTTGGCCACCTCCATGATCTTGTCGATGCGGAGGTAGGACTCGGTGGAGGGGGGCGGTCCGATGTTGAACGCCTGGTGAGCGAAACGCACGTGGAGCGCCTCGCGGTCGGCGTCGGAGTAGACCGCCACCGTGCGGATCCCCATCTCGTGGCAAGCGCGGATGACACGCACCGCGATCTCGCCCCGGTTGGCGATCAGCACCTTGTCGAAGGGCTTCTTGAATTTGGGGTGAACGCTCACAGCGGAATATTCCCGTGCTTCTTCGGCGGCGTGGTGTCGCGCTTGTTCTCGAGCATGCGCAGCGAGGCGATCAGCTTGTAGCGCGTGATGGCCGGCTCGATCACCTCGTCGACGTAGCCCCGTTCGGCGGCGACGTAGGGGTTGGCGAACTTCTCCCGGTAGTCGGCGACCAGTTCTTCCCGGCGCTCGTCGGCCTTGTCGCCGGCTTCCTTGAGTTCCCGGCGGTGGATGATGTTGACCGCGCCCTCGCTGCCCATCACGGCGATCTCACCGGTGGGCCAGGCGAAGTTGAAGTCGGTGCGGATGTGCTTCGACGCCATCACGCAGTAGGCACCGCCGTAGGCCTTGCGGGTGATGACGGTGATCTTCGGCACCGTGGCCTCGGCGTAGGCGTAGAGCAGCTTGGCGCCGTGAAGGATGATGCCGCCGAACTCCTGCTCGGTCCCGGGCAAAAAACCGGGCACATCCTCGAAGGTGATCAGCGGGATGTTGAAGGCGTCGCAGAAGCGAACGAAGCGGGCGCCCTTGATCGACGCGTTGATGTCCAGCACGCCGGCCAGCACCGCCGGTTGGTTGGCCACGATCCCCACCGACTTGCCGCCCAGGCGGGCGAAGCCGACGACGATGTTCTTGGCGTAGTGCTCCTGGGTCTCGAAGAAGTGGCCGTCGTCGACCACCTCCTTGATCACCTTCTTGATGTCGTAGGGCTGGTTCGGGTTGTCGGGCACCAGCGAGTTGAGGGCGTCCGAACGGCGATCCTCCGGATCCTCGGTCGGCTTCTCCGGCGGTTCCTCCATGTTGTTGGAGGGCAGGAAGGAGATCAGCTCCCGTGCCGTAAGAATCGCATCGTGATCGTCGGCGGCGGCGAAGTGGGCCACGCCGCTGACCTTGTTGTGGGTCATGGCGCCGCCGAGCTTCTCCTTGGTCACCTCTTCATGGGTCACCGCGCGGATCACGTCGGGCCCGGTGATGAACATGTAGGAGGTGTCCTGGACCATCACCGTGAAATCGGTGATCGCCGGCGAGTAGACCGCGCCGCCGGCGCAGGGACCCATGATCAGCGAGATCTGGGGCACCACGCCCGACGCCACCGTGTTGCGCAGAAAGATGTCGGCGTAGCCCGCGAGGGACACGACCCCTTCCTGAATCCGCGCACCGCCGGAATCGTTGAGACCGATCACCGGGGCGCCGATCTTCATCGCGTGATCCATCACCTTGCAGATCTTCGCGGCGAAGGTCTCGGACAGCGAGCCGCCGAAAACCGTGAAGTCCTGGGCGAAGACCATCACCGTGCGGCCGTCGATGCGGCCGTGGCCGGTGACCACGCCGTCGCCCGCAATGCGCTGCTCTTCCATGCCGAAGTCACGGCAGCGATGCTTGACCAGGGCGTCCATCTCCTGGAACGACCCCGGGTCCAGGAGCGCCTCGATACGCTCCCGGGCGGTGAGCTTGCCCGCCTCGTGTTGTTTTTTCACCCGCGCTTCGCCGCCGCCCTGCTTGGCCTCGGCATACCGGCGATGGAGCTCGTCGAGTCTCTCGTCTGACATCTGATCTGATCTCCCTGGGAAGTCAGGCATTGTAGCGGGTTTGTGGCGGGAGATTCCTGCCCGGAAGAGGGACTTGTGGTGCTGGATTCGGTGTTCGGGTCTCGGGAACCCGGCGGCGCGCCGGGTAACCATCACGCCCCAGGCGCCTCCTGGACCGCTGTCACGCCGGACTCGAGATGACGGCAAGGCGGGTGGCGAATACAAGGCGATAACAGACAGCCGTAGCCGTCGAGGATGCGGCACCATTCTCGCCAATCGCGCCGTTTTCCCAGCGGACTTCCGACTGGAGGCGGCCTGCTACCATTCGAGGCGATGATCGTACGCCGCACCCTCAAATGGCGCGTAATCGTGCGCTACAGCTATCGCTTCCTGCTCTACGCCCTGGCCACGTCGGGGGCTGCCTACGTGACCCGGGTTACCCTCGGACTCGAGAGCGCCTGGATCCCGTTCAGCGTCGTCGCCCTGCTCGGTACCGCGCTGGCGATCTTCGTCGCCTTCCGCAACAACTCTTCCTACGATCGCTGGTGGGAGGCGCGGAAGATCTGGGGCGGCATCGTCAACTCGAGCCGCAACTGGGGCCGGCAGGTGATCAGCCTGGTCGACGCCTCGATGCTGGCGGATGCGACCGAGCCCGCCCGGGTGCACGAAATTCGGCAGGAGCTGATCTACCGGCACCTGGCCTGGGTCCACACCCTGCGGCTTCAGCTGAGGGGCCAACAGGATGAGAAGGTCCTCGAGCCCTTTCTCGCTGCCGCCGAACTCGAGGACCTCGAGCGCCGGGCCAACCGAGCGACCCAACTGGTGCGCCGCCAGGGGGAGCGGCTGACCGAACTGCTCCAGACCAGCGTTCCGGCCACCCTGCGGCTTCAACAGCTAGAAGGCACGCTGACCGAACTCTACAACCTGCAGGGCATGGCCGAACGGATCAAGAACACGCCCTTCCCCCGGCAGTACGACTACTTCACCCGGGTGTTCGTCTACGTCTTCACCCTGCTGTTGCCCTTCGGCCTGATCGAGATGTTCCTCGAACACAACGCGCCCTGGTTGATCGTGCCGGTGACGGTGGTCGTCTGCTACATGTTCTGGGTGCTGCAGAACGTGGCTCGCCTCAACGAGGATCCGTTCGAGAACCGCATCCAGGACACGCCGATGACGGCGCTCTCCCGCACCATCGAGATCGACCTGCGCGACATGCTCGGCGAGGAGGAATTGCCCCCGCGGCTACTGCCCGAGGACGGCTTCCTGCTCTAGGGCTCGGCCGAACGCGTTCCTACTCCGGCTTGTCGGACGAGCTGGAGCTTCGTTTGTGGAGTTCCACGCCCCCGACCGTCTGCCCCCCCTTGCTCTGGACCACGGTTATCGTGACATCGGTCTCCCGGTGTTTCTTCTCCATGGCGAAACCGACCACCAACCGGGCCTCGTCGCCGGGCGCCAGGGACGCGTTGATCAGCTTGAGCGTCGCGCCGTCGGCGATCAACCAGGTTGCCGGAGGCTCATCGGTTTCAAGCTTGCCGACCGGGTCGTCGATATTCCAGTCCGGCTCGCCATCTGCGTCCAGCGTGCGGAGCCAGTTCTCGACTTTGTCTCGATCCCCGTCCGCAGCCGCGGACCCGGGATCAAGCGTCAGACCTTCGGGAAGCCCGACGAACAACCGGGACTCCGCCGGAAGGTCGTGATTCAGTTCCAACTCCACGGTCTCGCCGTCAGCGATCCGTGGCCGGCGAATCGAGAGGATGAAGAACGCCGAGGAGGACACCACCGTCGTGGTCGTCACGTTGCGGTGAGCCACGTTGTTGTGAGCCCGGACGAAGTCGATGTACTCCTGATCCGAGCTGAAGCTGGTGGGCACCGAGGTCGTGTCGAACTTCGATTCCAGCACGGCGATCAGACAGGCGTGTCCCGACTCGGGCACCGCCCAGGTCAACGGACCGCTGACCACCCTGGGTTCTCCTTCCGTCTCCACCGCCCCCGGGACCACCGGCTTGAGGCTCCCGATCTCGTTCCAGGTGGACGGGGCCGGGAACGTGCTGGAGAAACACCAGTACACGCGGATGGTCGGCTCGTCGGCGAAGGGACCCCGGTTCGCCACGCGGAGGTAAATCGACGCGGAACCTCCGGCGGTCAGCGTTTGAGCCAGGTCGGTGTCCCAGTCGGCGGCCGCGACATCCGTCGCATCCATCCTGGGAATCACGTCGGGGGAGTACCAGATCGGTCTCGCGGGGTCGGACGAAACGTCCCCCGTATCGCCCACGTGGTCCCGCAGGTAGCAATCGGGAAACAGCCCGCTGACGCCGAGGACACGCCACAGGTTCGGGAGTGGTCCGATCCGGTCTGCCGTCCCCAGGGGAAGCTGCTGGTGGCCGAGACCCTCGTCCTTGAGCAGCCTCCTCACATCGCACGGAGCGAGCGGCTCCAGCCCGGCGGCGATACGCACCGATTGAAGGATCGCAACGATCCCGGCAATCACGCAGGAGGCTCCGGAGGTCTCCCCATAGTCGTTGACGAGATCGCCCGCCGTGTTGGCGGTCAGGAGCCCGTTGCCCGGACCGTGGCAATCGAGCCGCGCGCCGTAGTTGGAACTGCCCAGACGGTGGCGGACATCCGGCTCCTGGATGCGTCCGGCCCCGACCATCACCGCCCGAGAGTCCTTGGAGTCCAGATACGGCAACGTGCAGGAGGTGTCGATGACCTCGAGCCCGATATTCTTGTCGTCGTTCCCCGCGGACTCGATGACCGTAACGCCGAGATCGGCCAACCCGTGGAAGGCGGTCGCGAAGTCTTCCTCCACTTCGAGCGGGAAACCATCGTCGGTAGAGTAGGGA
>CAZBZH010000173.1:0-8449 GCA_964496265.1 uncultured Acidobacteriota bacterium
GTACGGGACAAGCTCGACCTGATCCGTGAGTACAGCCGCAAGCTGGCCCTGGCGCTCGGGGTCCGCGGTCTGATGAACATCCAGTTCGCCATCCACAACGACGTGCTCTACGTCCTGGAGGTCAACCCGCGGGCCAGCCGCACGGTGCCCTTCGTGGCCAAGGCGACCGGGGTACCCCTGGCGGGGATCGCGGCCCGGCTGATGGTGGGCAAGACCCTCAAGGAACTCGGGCTGAGCGAGGAGCCCCCGCTGAACGGTTGCTTCGTCAAGGAAGCGGTCTTCCCCTTCATCAAGTTCGCGGGCGTCGATCCGGTGCTCAGCCCCGAGATGCGCTCCACCGGCGAGGTGATGGGGGTTGCCCAGGACTTCGGCATGGCCTTCGGCAAGGCCCAGATGGCGGCAGGGTCCAGCCTGCCGGCCCATGGCTCCGCCTTCATCTCGGTCAACGCCAACGACCGGGAGAGCGCCGTTCCGATTGCCCGGGGGCTGGCCGCCTTCGGCTTCACCCTGGTGGCGACCCGCGGCACCGCCGAGGCGCTGGAAGAGCACGGCATCTCCAGCCGCATCGTGCACAAGATCAGCGAAGGGCGGCCCAACGTCGTCGACCTGATCAAGAACGGCGAGATCCAGTTGATCATCAACACCCCCTTCGGCGGCGACTCCTACGCCGACGAGAAGGAGATGCGCCGTGCCGCGACGCTGCGCGGGGTGCCGCTGATCACGACCCTCTCAGGCGCGCACGCGGCCGTGGAGGCGTTGGGGGCGATGCAGAGCGGACGCCTCGAGGTGCGCTCGCTCCAGGAGATCTACGAGGGCGTGCCGCTCAGCGAGGAGCAGGCCGGAGGATAGGCGCTAGTCGTTTCCCCGCAGCTTCTTGATCATTTCCCGGGTCGCGTGGTTCTTCGGGTCGCCGACGATGGCCACCCGGATGCCCAGGCTCCGGGCCAATGCCGCCTCGGGCAGGGTCTCCTCGGTGTAGTCGGTGCCCTTGCAGTGCACGTCGGGGTGCAGGCTGCGCAGCAACGGCTCCACGTCCAGTTCCTCGAACACGGTGACGTAGTCGACGCAGGCGAAGCCGGCGAGCAGTTCGGCGCGCTCATGGTCCGGCACGATCGGCCGGTCGGGGCCCTTGAGCGCCCGGGCCGAGGCGTCGGCGTTGACCGCCACCACCAGTCGGTCCGCCTCGGCGCAGGCGCCGAGCAGGTAGCGCAGGTGACCGACGTGGAGCAGGTCGAACAGGCCGTTGGCCAGGGCGATCGTGCGCCCTTCGGCGCGGTCGGCGGCCAGCCGTTCGATCAACTGGGGCCGTGGGAGGATCTTCTCTTCGGGCAGGATCATGGTTGCTCCTCGAGCAGCGCCTGACGGATCTCGTCGGCGGAGATCGTGGCGGTGCCCGCCTTCATCACCACCAGCCCCGCGGCCACGTTGGCCAGCGCCGCGGCCTCGGCGAAGCTTCCGCCGGCCGCCCGCGCCAGGGAGAAGACCGCGGTGACGGTGTCGCCGGCGCCGGTCACGTCGGCCACCTCGTCGGAGCCGAAGGCCGGAATGGTCAGCGGTTTCTTGCGGGGCTCGAACAGGCACATGCCCTTGGCACCCCGGGTCATCAGCACGGCGGCGTGTCCCGAGCGCCGCAGCATGCGGGCCCCGGCGCGGCGAACCGCCTCGTCGTCTTGCAGCGTGCCGGACCCGACGGCGATCTCGACCTCTTCCTGATTGGGGGTGCAGGCGGCGCCGCCGGGGTAGTCCAGGATGCGGCCTCGGGAATCGACGGTCAGCTGCAGTTCGCGCTTTCCCGCGGAGGCCCTGCTCCCCGTGACCTTGCTCCGCGTGACCTTGCGCCCGGTGGCCTTGCCCAACGAGCCGACGATCTCGGGAGTCGCCGAGCCGTAGCCGTAGTCGGCGACCACCAGGCCGTCGGCCCGGGCGGCGACCTTCTCCAGCTTGCGCGCGATCCGCTGCTGGAGCGCGGCGGAAAAGACCCGGCCCGGTTGGCCCCGGTCGAGGCGAACGATCTGTTGCCGCCGGGTGTGAATCCCCCCCGCGAGGATCCGGCTCTTGGCCGGGGTCACGTAGCTGCGCTCTCGCAGAATCGAAGCGGTCGAGACTCGGAGCTGCTCGAACGCCTCGAGCAGGCGGTCTCCCGAGGCGTCCCGGCCGATCACGCCGACCGGGCGGGGATCGGCGCCCAGGGCGCGAAGATTGGCCACGGTGTTGCCGCCGCCGCCGGGGACCACGCTGGTCCCGCGGTAATCCAGGATCAGCACCGGCGCTTCCCTGGAGACCCGGGCGATATCCCCCTGGACGAACTCGTCGACCACGAAGTCACCCAGCACCGCCAGGCGCTTTCCGGCGAAACCCTCGACCAGTCGAAGCAGGTTTTCCAGTTGCAGAACCGTTCCGCTCAAGAGCTCTCCTCTGCGCCCCCGGCCGGGGGCTCGGTCTTCCAGCGGCGATGCATCCAGAGCCAGCAGGAAGGTTGCTGGCGGATCCAGCCCTCGAGCACCGCGGTGCAGCGGGCGGTCAGGCGCACCACATCCTCCTTGCGGTCGTCGCTCCGTTCGATCGTGATCGGCGGCTCGTAGCGAATGCGGTAGCGGTCCCCATCGGGTTCGCAGACCATCGGAACCACCGCGGCGCCGGTGCGCAATGCCAGCAACGCGAGGCTCGGTGTGGTCGACGCCGGCCGGCCGAAGAAGGGCACGAACACGCCGTCGCCCCGGGCATCCTGGTCGATCAGGATGCCGATCGCGTTCCCTTGCCTCAGCTCCCGCATCATCTCACGGGCCGCGTTTCGTTTGTAGATCACCGAGGAACCCGAGAGACCCCGAATGCGGGAGAGCAACGGTTCGAGCAGGGGGTTGTCCAGGGGCCGGGCCACCACCGAGAGGGGAATGCCCTCGAAGTGGAACCCGTGGGTCAGGGCCAGCAGTTCCCAGTGGCCGAAGTGGCCGGAGAACAACAGCACCCCCTTACCCCGGGCGTGGGCCTCGCGCACGTGCTCGCTGCCCTCGACGACGATATGCCGGCGGCGAAAGCGCTCGTCGCCGAATTTCTCCAGGGCCAGGATCCCGAGCGTCACGTTGCTGAAGTGCCGCCAACAGGCCTTGACCAGTGCCCGGGCCTCGTCCTCGGGAAGGCTGTCGCCGAAGGCCCGCCGCAAGTTGTCGAGAGCGATGCGGCGATGGCGGCCGTCGAGGCGATACATCGTCGAGCCCAGCAGGTTGCCGAACAGGCGCAGGGCTCCCGCCGGCAACGTGCGCGCCACCGCCACGGCGGTCCAGTAGGCGGCGATCTCGACCCGGGCGCGAAGCGGATTCATCGAGCCGCTCCCATCACCCGCTCCAGCGCCTTGCGCAGGGGCAGGTCGTCGTCGAAGGCGATCTCGATCCGTAGCGCCAGGGGTTGTCCGTCGGGGAACAGCTCCATACTCGCGGCCAGCCGCGACCGGTCCTTCTCGGTGGTGATCGCCGGCACCCGGAGCTCCTCGCAGCGCCGGGCCAGTGCGGCGAGTTCGGTTTCCCGGTAGCGGTGGTGGTCGGGGTAGTGATGAAACGCAACCGGATCGACGCCGGCCTGTTCCAGGCTGCGGCGGAACGCCTGGGGTTGGGCGATGCCGCAGAAGGCCAACGCCCGGGCGGGTGGCTCCACCTGGTTCCCGTCGCTGTCCACCAGTCCGGCGGCGCGGTGGCGGGAGGTCAGGCAGGGGACGCCGGGCGCCAGCGCGGCGATCCGGGACAGCAACTCCGGCGCCGGAGCGCCCTCACTGCGGGTCAGCACGATGACTCCGGCACGGGATAGTCCCTCGGGGGGTTCCCGCAGGATGCCGCCGGGAAGCACCCGGCCGTTGCCGAAGGGCTCCCTGGCGTCGAGCAGCACGATGTCCAGGTCGCGGCCCAGCCGGCGATGTTGAAACCCGTCGTCGAGCACGATGCTGTCCGCTCCGGCGGCGATCGCTTCACGGGCGCCGGCGATCCGGTCGGAACCGACGACGACCGGGACGCCGGGCAGCATCCGCGCCAGCATGGCGGGTTCGTCCCCGGCGATCTCGGCGGACAGGTGGATGCCCTCGCTGTCCGAGACCCGCAGCGGTCCCTTGCCCGCCTTGCCCCGGTAGCCGCGGCTGACGATCGCCGGCCGATGGCCCTGTTCCTCCAGCCGCCGGGCGATCCAGCAGACCATCGGCGTCTTGCCGGTACCGCCCACCGAGAGGTTGCCCACGCTCAACACCGGGACGTCGACCCGGGTCACCCGGTCGGGCCGGTCGTAGCGGCGGTTCCGCAGGCGCATCAGGCCGGCGTAGGTCCAGGAGAGGAGGCTCAATGGACCCTCGCCGGGTCGACCGCCGCCTGCACCAACTGCACGCTGCGCTCCAGCGCGCCCTGCTCTCGTTGGATGCACTCCCGGGCCGCGTCGAGCTGCGCGTCCCCCCGGCCGGGATCTTCGAGGAGGGCGATCCACTCCGCGGCCAGCCCGGCGGCGTCGGCGACCCGGCGCCCGGCTCCGGCCTCGGTCAGGGATGTAGCGAGCTGGTCGAAGTGCAGGGTGTGGGGACCGAACTGGACCGGCGTTCCGACGACCAGCGGATCGAGCAGGTTGTGTCCGCCTACAGGCACCAGGCTTCCGCCGACGAACGCGGCGTGACCCAGGGCGTAGAGACGACCGAGTTCGCCGAGGGTATCGACCAGCAACACATCGGCGTCGCCGACCGCCTCGCCGCTGGACCGGGTGCTCAGTCCGAGGCCCCGGTCCCGGCAGAGCCCCGCCACGTCGGAAGCCCGTTCGATGTGTCGCGGCGCCAGCAGCAGCAGCGCCGTGGGGTGCTGTCGGCGTACCGTGGCGAAGGCGTCGAGTACCAGGGGGTCCTCGCCCACGCCGGTCGAGCCGGCGACCAGCACCGTCCGGTCCTCGTCGATACCCAGCTCCCGGCGCAGCACGTCCACCTCGACCCGGGGTACCGGCAGGTCGTACTTGATGTTGCCGGTAACCGTCAGGGCTGCGGCGGGGACGCCCAGTTCACGGAATCGATCGGCGTCCGCCTCGGATGCGGCGCCGACGAAGCGCAGGCCGGCGAGCAGGGGACGATAGAGCGAGGCGAAGCGGCGGTAGCGGGACATCTTCTCGGGAGCCAGCCGCCCGTTCACCACGCCCACGGGCAGGCCGCGCTCGAACGACTCCGACAGCAGGTTCGGCCACAGTTCGGTCTCGACCAGCACGAGGCAGGCGGGCCGCAAGGCGTCGATCAGTCTGCCGGGTAGCCCGGGGAAGTCGAGGGGCAGGAAGAAGGTGTCCTCGACCCCTTCCCGGGGCAGCTGGGAGCGGCCGGTGCGGGTGGTGGCGGAGACCACCAGGGGAGGCGGGAGCTCGCCGGCGGAGAGCCGGGCGGCGAGACTGCCGACGATCCGGGCCTCTCCCACCGAGGCTCCATGGAGCCAGATCGCGCCCGAGGGGCCCTGAGGAAGGTGGCGCACCAGGCGCTGGGCCACCTCCTCCCGCCGGGCTTCGTCCCCGGGTAGCCGGGCCCATACGGCGGCCGCCGCCCGGGCGGGCCACAGCGCGGCGTTGTAGAGGTGCAGCATCACGGGGGTGAGAGGGCGCTCCGTTGACTCGATTCGCAGTCGGGAAACCGGGGTCCGATCTCCACAAGTCGTTAGTATAGCGCAACTTCAGGCCGACCCGGGGGGTCCGGAAAGAGTCCGCCGGCGGTTTGCGCGGGGCCCTCTCCGGGCCCATATTCGCACTCAGGTCCGGCTTTTCCGGATCCGTGCGGCAAGCTCTCTGATGGCGGAGCCCAGCGTCTCGTGACCGATCGCAATACCGACGCCCGTGCTGCGGGCGCGAACCCATCCGGTGGGTCCCGGCCGATCCGCCGGGGGCGCATCGTTCTGTCCATGGCGGCCATGCTCGCCGTGGTCGGGCTCGCCCCCCTGGCCGCCGCCGCCTGGAAGCTGATCGACATCAACCGCGAGGCGCTGACCACCTCCCAGCAGGAGTACCAGCTCCTCTTGGCCCGCTCGGTCTCCCGGGAGATCGATATCCACCTCGACGGGATCATCGCCCAGCAGCACCAGTTGGCCCAGGCGCTCGGTGCCGCCTTCGGCCGGCGCTCGCGCATCGACGGCTCGCGGATCCGCCGGGTGCTGGAGGAGGGGACCGACGAGCGGATGCGCTACGTGCGCTTCACCGATCTGCGGGAGCGCAGCACCGAGGTCGGGGACTTCGGCGTCCCCCCCGAGGCCAGGGAGTTGTTCGAGACCGCCCTGCGCTACGGCGCGGAGCTGGTCGAGCAGAGTCCCGGCCGCGCGCCGCAACCGCGGCTCAACACCCCCTTCGAGACCTCGACCGAACCGAGACGCACGGTGCTCGTCGCCATCTCTCCGGTGGTCTCGCACGACAAGTTCCGCGGTGTGATCACCACGGTGATCGATTTCGAAGATATCTGGAACCAGGTCGCGGCCCGCCGTTCGGCCCACACCCTGTTCGCGTTGGACACCAACGGCATTCCCTTCGCCAGCACCAACCTGCAGCAGGTGCGGCCGGGGGAGAGTCCCCTCGAAGGGTCTCCGCTGGTGCAGGCCTTCCTCGGTCAGAGCCGGGACGCGCGTACGATTCCCTTCGACCTGCAGAACGCCGGCGGGACCGAGAGCTTCATCGGCTCCTTCACCACGACGGAACGGGGCTGGGGCATCTTCGTCCAGGCCCGTCAGGAACAGATCTACCACCCGGTGGCGAACATGATCGAGAGCACCCTGACCTGGTCGCTCGCCGCCGTCGCCCTGGCCCTGGTCGCGGCGCTGTTCTTCGCCAAGACCCTCTCCAACCCGATCAACCGCCTCGCCGCCGCCTCCCGCGCCTTCGCCGCCGGTGACTTCACCTCCCGGGCGATCGTGCATTCGAACAACGAGATCGGCGAGCTGGCCGAGAACTTCAACACCATGGCCTCCCGCCTGGAGAGCTACATCCGCAAGCTGCGCCGGGCGGCCGAGGAAAACAACGAGCTGTTCCTCGGCACCATCCGCGCGTTGGCCCAGGCGATCGATGCCAAGGATCCCTACACCCGGGGTCACTCGGTGCGGGTCAACAAGTACTCGGTGTTGCTGGCCCGGCGGCTGGGGCTCAGCGAGTCGGAGATTCAGGAGATCCACGTCTCCTCGCTGCTCCACGACGTGGGCAAGATCGGGATCGACGATTCGATCCTGAAGAAGCCGGGCGTGCTGACCCCCGAAGAGTTCGCGGTGATGAAGACCCACCCGGTGCTCGGGGCCAACATCATGGCGCCGATCAAGAAGATGAAGCGCATCCTTCCGGGGCTGCGCTACCACCACGAGCGTTGTAACGGCAGCGGCTACCCCGACGGCCTCAAGGGGGAGGAGATCCCGCTGATGGCCCGGATCATCGCGGTGGCCGACACCTTCGACGCGATGACCACCAAGCGCCCCTATCAGGAAGCGATGACTTTCGAGGCGGCGGTCGCCCGCATCAACTCGCTGAAGTCGATCGCCCTGGACGACCGGGTGGTCGAGGCGTTCAACCGGGCCTACAGCGACGGCGAGATCGTGCCCGAAGAGGACGACGCCGCGTCGAGCAGCGACCGGATCGCCGCTATCTGACCTGGAAGCGAATCCAGGCGGCGAGTTCCTCGGGGGAGCCGTCGATCTCGTCCAGGTCCAGCCCTCGTTCCAGCCGCCGGATGGCCCAGTCGATTCGTTCCTGCTCCACGCCGTTGTAGGAGCGGGGCTGTCCCATGCGCGGACCGCGCAGCTCGCGTAGCAGCGGCAGCGCCTTCTTGCCCCGTTGCACCGCGAGATACAGCAGGGCGGTGGCGTCCCGGCCCCTGGTTCGCCGGGCGGCCCCTTCCAGGGCCGCCTCCATCTTCTTGCCGCCGATGCGACGGGCCAGCCAGTTCGCGGCATCGCGGGTATCGAGCTTCGACTCCCGGTCGTAGGCCGGGTTCTCGATCACCCGGAGGGCCAGGTCGCCGGCGTTCTTCGCGGGGCCCTGAGCGGCCCAGGTCAGCACGTGGGTTTGCTGCTCCAGGTCCAGTCCGTCGAACACCCTGGATAGGTGGGCGAAGGAAGCGGCGCTGTCGATCTCGACCAGGCGCTCGAGCGCCAGGCGATGGAGCGCGGCGTTCTCGTTGCCGAGCAACGCGGCCCAGGCGTCGGCGTCCTCTCCGCGCTGGGCGATCTGTTTCAGTTGCGCGGCCGTGTCCCGCAGGCGGATCTGAAGCGCGGCGTCGGGCATCGTCTCGGCGGCCTGGATCAGGTCGTCGGCGGGGGCGGCGTAGCGCAGGGTTACCAGGGCGTCGCTGAGGAAGCGAATCCGTTCGATCGCCGCGCCGTCGGGGCGGAAGTTGGGCACATCCTCCTGAATCAGCAGCGAGGCGAGACGGGGAGCGAGGCGCGGATCCCGTCTCTCGATCAGGGTTGCCATCACACGCTGGGCGGTGCCC
>CAZBZH010000174.1:0-8448 GCA_964496265.1 uncultured Acidobacteriota bacterium
GCAGGCGGACCGTCCGCAGCCAGTACTCGCTGAAGTGGCGCAAGGCCTCGACGAGCTTGTCGAAGGTCACCGGCTTGGTCATGAACGAGGCCGCGCCCAGTTGGTAGGTCGTCATCACCTCGACATCCGCGCTCGACGTGGTCAGCACCACCACCGGGGTATGACGAAGCTCCGCGTCCTTCTTGATGTGTTGCAGGGCGGTACGCCCGTCCATTCGCGGCATGTTCAGGTCGAGCAGCACGAGACTGGGCTGAGGTGGGCTCTCGGCGAAGTCCCCCTCACCTCTCAGGCAGTCGAGCAAGGCCTCTCCATCGCCCACGTAGGTCACCGGATTCTTCACACCAATCTGGGCGAAGGCCTCCTCCACCAGGATGCGATCATCCTCGTCATCCTCGGCCACGACGATGCGCACCGGGTTCGACATCAGCCCTCCCCTTGCGCCGGGATCCGCAGGTCGATACGAAGCGCGGACTCCCGCTCTCGCGTGAATTCGAGGGTCCCACCGTGACACTGAACGATCTTGCGGCAAACGGTCAGCGCCAGGCCGGTGGACTGATCCACTCCGGCGTCGAGGCCGACGAACGGTTCACAGACCCGGTCCAGTTCTTCCCGGCCCTTCTGTAGCCTGCGGGGAACATCGACGGAGACCGTTACCTCCGGATCTCGGTCGACCGAGATCGAGAGCGGTCCGTCGGCGACAGCCTCGAGGCCGAGGAAGAGCCGATTGAACAGGTCCTCGAGCCACGCACCGTGGCCCGACACCGTCGCGGTTTCGATCGAGCACTGGACCGACGCGGGCCGGGTCAGGCCGGCGTGGGCGCGCTCGATCAACGGCAGCAGATCGACGGGCTCCAGCGGCTGCTCGAAATCCAGTCGCGCCAGGGTGACCAGGTCCTCGACTCTGCGCTGGGCGAGGGACGCGCACGCCTCGATGCGAGCCAATGAGTCCGCGGCCTTCGGATCGGAGGGATCGAGCCCGGTGAAGCGCTGGGAGAACGCACTGAGCTTTCGAATCGGCGAGATCAGATCGTGGGCGGCGCGGAACAGGAAGGTCTCGAGCCGCTCCTGGATGCTCCGGTCGAGGCCCGGCGTTCGATGAGCGCAGGGTCCCGCATCGCCGTCTCGGGACAGGCTCACGAGCCGGCATCCCTCGGGGAGAATCTCGGCGCGAACCGTGGCGGTGATGAAAGCCGGGTCGGAGGCGATCCAACGAATCGGAACCGAGTCGGCGGAAGCGGTGAAGACGTCGTTGAAGGCGATCTTGCGCAACGCATCACGATCGGCGGGATGCACCGCCGCCAGAAGACGGTCGACGGACTCCAGGCCCTCATCCAGCTGCGACGGTCCGCGAAAATCCGGCCAGCGACACCAGCGGACGACGGCATCGCCCGGAGCCTGCAGCCACGCGCCATCGGTAAGTGCTTGCAGTGCCATCCGGGCGGCAGCCACGGACGGGGTCGCGGTTTCCAGCGTTTGACCAGGCTTCAAGTCGATGTCCCTCTACCCAACCCGCGCGCCTGGTCAAATATGGCGTTCCAGGTCCAGAATTCACGTCAAAACACCCAAAACACAAAAAAGAACCGCCTCAGGGCTAATTACACAAAGAGCAATTGAATCTATTAGAACTAATCGCCATGTTCCGGCCAAAGGGAAGATCCCCATCCGGGAGGTGCGATGGCCATCGATTCAACCCACGCTCACGGGATGCGCGTTCTGCTGGTCGACGACGATCCGGACGATTTCGTCCTGACCGAGTCGCTGTTACGAACCGCCTTCAACGATCAGATACGGGTCGACTGGGAGGACACCGTCGACGGCGCGCTGCAGAAAGCACGTGACGTGGACTACGACATCGTCCTCACCGACTACTACCTGGGGACCCGGACCGGCACCGATCTGGCGCGGGCGCTCCGGGATCAGGAAGCCTGCTCGGCCCCGGTGCTGATCCTGACCGGCCGCGACTGCGCCGAGGCCGACGCCGACTCCCTCGACGCCGGGATCTCCGGATACCTGGTCAAACAGAGCCTGACTCCGTCGGCCCTGGAGCGAGCGGTCCGCTACTCCCGGGAGCACGGCCGCCGGGAACAGGACCTCCGTGACGTGGCGTCCAGAGACCCGGTGACCGGATCGGTCAACCGGCGGGGATTCATGGAACGGGTCCACCGGGCGATCGCGCGCTCCCAGCGCAACGAAGAGCACATCGCGCTGCTGATGATCGATCTGGACGACTTCAAATCGATCAACGACACCTACGGGCATCCGGTCGGCGATCAGTTGCTTCAGGCGATCTCGGCGCGGCTGCACGAACGGGTGCGGCAGACCGACACCGTGGCGCGGCTCGGCGGAGACGAGTTCGTGGTGATGGTGACCCAGCTCCACGGTCCGGCCGATGCCGGCAGTTGCGCCCACAAGCTGCTCTCGGTGTTCGAGGCGCCCTTCGAGATCGGCGAGCTTCGGGTTGCCGTCAAGGCCAGCGTGGGCATCAGCCTGTTCCCCTTCGACGGCACCACCGCCGACAACCTGATCGACAAGGCGGACGCCGCCCTGTACCAGGCCAAGCACAAGGGCAAGGGGGGCTACGCCCTCTACGACCCGCGCCAGGACACCGCGGTGCATGCCAAGGGGCGGCTGCGAGACGATCTGGCCCGGGCGATCGAGGAAGAGCTGATTGACGTGCACTTCCAACCGATCCTGGACACCCGCAGCGGTGAACTCCGGGGCACCGAGGCGCTTGCCCGATGGGAAGACCCGCTGCGCGGCTGGGTGCCCCCCGGCGTCTTCGTGCGCGAGGCGGAGAAGTGCGGACTGATTCACAGCCTGGGTGAGCTGGTCCTCAACCGGGCCTGTGAACGCATTCTCGAACTGCGCAAGACCCCCTCGGCGCTGCCGCTGGCGATCAACGTCTCGGGCAAACAGGTCAACCGCCGCGGCTTCGTCGACAGCCTGGAAGAGGCGCTGGCCCGCTGGGAGGTGTCCCCCAACGAACTGGAGCTCGAACTGACCGAGAGCGTCCTGCTGGAATGCTCCGAGGTCACCGACCGCTTTTACGCCCGGATGAAGGCGCTCGGGATTCGTCTCTCGATCGACGACTTCGGCTCGGGCTACTCCTCGCTGGGATACCTGCAGCGGATCCCGGCCACGCGGATCAAGATCGGCCGCCAGGTCACCGGGCAACACCTCGAAGACCCCGCCACCGGCGTGAAGGTGATGCGCGCCATCGTCGAACTGGGCAAGGCACTTGAACGGGAGGTGGTGATCGAGGGCATCGAAACGCCGAAGCAATGGTGGGCGGCGCGCCACTCGGGTTGCCAGTTGATTCAGGGATTCCTGGTCACCTCGCCGCTGCCCTTCCCGCAGTACCTCGAGTGGGTCCGCCGGCACCTGCAGCAACGCTCCGAGGGACGCGCCTGGGCACCGGCCCCGATCGTCGAGGGACCGGCGACCGATGGCCCCGCGGCCGAGGCCGGCTAGCGGACGAGATCTCCGGGCACGGTTCGGGCTCGAACGGAGCCCCGGCAATCAGGCGTGGAGCGTCTGAATCAGCCGTAGCTTGCCGTCGATCGTTTCCTGGTGGAACCGGCGCAGCAGCGCCAGGAACCGCCGGGGATCCAGGGCGGAGGCGCCGTCGATGAAACGCACGGCGAAGCGCCGGGCATCCCGGTAGCGCCGGCGCACGGCGGGATCCCGCTCGACGAAGCGGGCCTTCTCGAACAGGTGGTAGCGCAGCCAGGTGCGGCTCCGGGGAGACAGCCGCCCCCTGCGTCCGGCGAGGAAACGGGCCAGCACCAGGTACTTGCTGACGTTGGCCTGCACCTCCAGCTCCAGCATCGAGACCGGCAGCTTGCGCGCGGCCCGATCGGCCAGGCACAGCAGGTGGTCCAGCTCCTCGACCAGGGTGGCGAAGGGGTCGACGTTGCGGTCTCCGAGCCCCCGCTGGGGTGGATGCCGTTCCAACGCCTCGATCATCCGGTCGGGAAAATAGATGCAGGCTCGGAGGCCCCGCTCGGTCTCGCGCACCAGCACCCGGGAGCCGTCCCCCTGCTCGCTACCCACGTTGCGCGCGGGGCGGCCGTCGCCGTACAGCCGGCGGTAGCCGTCGTCGCCGATCAGGAACGCGCCCACATCGACCCGGCCGCTCTCCAGATCGTAGGTCCGCTCCAGCAGGCGCTGGACCTGTTCGATCAGCGAGCCGCTCACGCGCCGGCTCCGTAGGGCACGTAGTCGAACTCGCCGTCGGCGAAGCGGATGTGCAGGGTGTCGTAGCCCAGGTGGGCACGGGCCTGCTCCAGCACCCGCTGCTTGGCCTCGTCGGCATCGAAGGCCCGCTGGCCGGCTCGCACTTCGCGTAGCCAGGTCACCAGCTCCAGACGATCCCCCTCGGCGCGCCGGTCGTCCCGGCGGATCCGCTTGGCCAGCTCGACGTTGCACACCGCCTCCAGCGTCGCCGCCAGATGGCGGGCGCCGTAGATCGGCGAGAAACCCCGGTTGAGCAGCTCTTCCCGGGCGGAATCGTCCAGCACCAGCCGCAGGCCGTGGACCTCGTGGTAGCGCCGGGCGATGCGCTGGAACTCGACGTCGAGGATCCGCTCGGCGCTGTCCCGGCCCAACCGCTCGAAGTGCACCATGCGCACCCGGTTGACGAACTCCGGCGAGAGCGCCTTGCGCAGATCCCGCTTCACATCGGCATCGACGTGGCTGGCCCGGGCCTCCTCGTCGATGAAGCCGACGGGCGCCGAGCGCTGCTGGGCGTCGCTGTAGCCCAGGTTCGAGGTGAAGAACACCATGCAGTTGGCGAAGTTGAGCACCGTGCCCTTGTTGTCGGTGGTGGTGCCCCGATCGAGGATCGAGAGGAAGAAACGCCGCAGCTGCGGGTGGGCCTTCTCCACCTCGTCGACCAGGATCACCGCCAGGGGCGCCTTCGAGGAGCGCTCGTGGAAGGTGGTCAGGATCCCTTCCTCGTCGGAGCGGATGAAGCCCCGGGTGGCGCCGCGCAGCTCGTTGATATCCGACGGGTAGGTGTAGTTCGGCCCCTCGATGGTCAGGAACGGCACCTCGGCCTGCCAGACCCCTTCGAGCAGGCGGCAGAGGCTCTCGACCAACAGGTTCTTGCCCACACCGGTGGGCCCGACCAGGAAGTAGGCCGGCGGCTTGCGCAGATCGCGGGTGCCGGCGGCGAACAGGCTGAACTCATCGCAGAGCGTCTGCACCGCCCCCTGCTGGTCGATGACCGTGGCGTCCAGGGCGTCCCGCAGCCGCTCGATATCCAGCGCCGAGAACAGAATGATGCGTTCATAGGCCGAGAGCAGCTCGTCCCGGGAAAGCCGGGCCTCGGCCTGCCCCTGGCCCCGGGCGGCTTCGACGTAGGGATCTTCCTCGGTCTCGAGGCGCACCAGCGCCTCGGTGTCCTGCACCGCCGGGGCCGCGTCGATCAGCGCCTCGGCGGCGGCGGCCACCAGCGGCATATCGCGCATGGCGGCGGCCAGGGCGTCGGGGTCGGGAGCCTTGCCGTCGGGACTGTGGATCCGCTTGAGGATGTCGGCGTAGGCGCCGAAGCGATCGGAGCACTGACGGAGGAAGACCACCTCTTCCTCGAGCGGCAGCATCAACAGCTTGTTCTGCTTGAAGAATTCCTTGAGCCGGCGGTCGTCGGCCAACATGGCCAGCACGTCGCTGGCGGTGCGGTAGGCCCGGGCGCCCAGTTCTTCCAGGTCGTAGCCCCGCACCTCACGCAGGCCCAGCAGCCCCAGGTCGAACAGCGCCTTGTCGCCGATGACCCGCACGTCGTCGGGCAGCCGGCGCACCCGGCGCAGGACCTGTCCCTGCCCCTCGGGGGTGTCCGCCTCGTCGCTGTCGGCCAGCTTGTCGACCAGCCGGTTCAGCAGGCCGCTCTCGGTCTGCATGATCCGGCGGACCTTATCCTCGGAGTAGACGTCGTTGAGCAGCAGGCTGCATTCCAGGACGACCCGCAGCAGGTGGCGGATCTCCAGATCGTCGGCGGTGCCGGCGGGCAGCACCTGGGACGCGACCTCCCTGAGGCGGGCCTCGAGGGCCGCCGGGTTGATCGGTTCGATCCGGCTCGGGGTATCGTCGCGCTTCGTCTCTCCGGCCATGCCGCGCTCCTTCGCTCCCCCCGGAAATCCCGCCCCTGGGCCGCTTTTCTCACCCGAAGGCGGATCCGCCCGGCCCCGTGGGGCCGCCTGAAACCACCCCTTCCAGTCTAGATTGGGTCAAGCTCCCGCGCTGGCAAGGCGAAACCCCGGCTTTTTTTCGTGGGCGACCTTGACATCCCCCCGGCCCGATTCCATCAAACGGGCACTCGCGGAAGGCGAGAACTGAGCTATCAAAACGTAAACCATTCAAAACCAGTCAGTTAGAACACCCTGACAGGAGGTTCGCTAGCAATGAAAGTGACGCCCCTTTACGACCGCGTGCTGCTGCAGCGTGTCGAAGAGAAGGAAACGAAGAAGGGCAGCATCATCATCCCGGACACGGCCAAGGAAAAGCCGATGGAAGGCAAGGTGATCGCCGTCGGCGCCGGTCGCGTCGAAAAGGACGGCCAGCGGACTCCCCTCGAGGTGAAGGTCGGCGATCGGGTGCTGTTCGGCAAGTACGCCGGCACCGAGATCAAGATCGACTCCGAGGAGCACATCATCCTGCGTGAGGACGAGATCCTCGGGATCATCAAGTAGCCCATTTCCGGCCACGCCGCGTCCGCGGCGTTTTTTGATTTCGCAAAGATTCTGCAGATAGAAAATTTTTGGAGGATTGCCAGCAATGGCTGCTAAAGACATCAGTTACGCCGAAGACGCTCGCCAGAGCCTGCTTCGCGGCGTGAACCGCCTCGCCGACGCGGTCAAGATCACCCTCGGTCCCAAGGGCCGCAACGTGGTCCTCGAGAAGAAGTTCGGCTCCCCGCTGTCCACCAAGGACGGTGTCTCGGTCGCCAAGGAAATCGAGCTGACCGATGCCCGCGAGAACATGGGCGCCCAGCTCGTCCGCGAGGTCGCCAGCAAGACCTCCGACGTCGCCGGTGACGGCACCACCACCGCGACCGTGCTGGCCCAGGCGATCTTCCGCGAAGGCGTGAAGAGCGTCACCGCCGGTGGCAACCCGATGGACATCAAGCGCGGCATCGACTCCGCCGTCGACGTGGCCGTCAACGACATCCGCAAGCTGTCCCGCCCGGTGGCCGGCAAGATGATCGCTCAGGTCGGCACCATCTCGGCCAACAACGACTCCAGCATCGGCGACATCATCGCCGAAGCGATGGACAAGGTCGGTAAGGACGGCGTCATCACCGTCGAGGAGGCCAAGGGCCTCGAGACCTCCCTGGAAGTCGTCGAAGGTATGCAGTTCGATCGCGGCTACCTCTCGCCGTACTTCGTCACCGATCCGGAGCGGATGGAAGTCGTCCTCGAAGATGCCTACATCCTGATCCACGAGAAGAAGATCTCCTCGATGAAGGACCTGCTGCCGGTCCTCGAGCAGGTTGCCAAGCTCGGCAAGCCGTTCGTCATCATCGCGGAAGACCTCGAGGGTGAGGCCCTGGCCACCCTGGTCGTCAACAAGCTGCGCGGCACCCTGCACGCGGCGGCCGTCAAGGCTCCCGGCTTCGGCGATCGCCGCAAGGCGATGCTCGAGGACATCGCGGTCCTCACCGGCGGCAAGTGCATCACCGAAGACCTCGGCATCAAGCTCGAGAACGTCTCCGTCGACGATCTCGGTCGCGCCAAGAAGGTCGTCATCGACAAGGACAACTGCACCATCGTCGAGGGCAACGGCAAGGCCAAGGACATCGAAGGCCGCGTCAAGCAGATCCGTGCCCAGATCGAAGAGACCTCGTCCGACTACGACCGCGAGAAGCTCCAGGAGCGTCTGGCCAAGCTGGTCGGCGGTGTCGCCGTGATCAAGGTCGGTGCGGCCACCGAGTCCGAGATGAAGGAAAAGAAGGCGCGCGTGGAAGACGCCATGCACGCCACCAAGGCTGCGGTCGAGGAAGGCATCGTCCCGGGTGGCGGCACCTCGCTGCTCCGCTCGGCGGCCAACCTGGACAAGGCGATCAAGAACGCCGACAACGATGACATCCGCATCGGCATGCGCATCGTCAAGCGCGCTCTCGAAGAGCCGGTCCGTCAGATCGCCAACAACGCCGGCTACGAAGGTTCCGTGATCGTCAACCAGGTCAAGGAACTCGACAAGGAGAAGGGCTTCGACGCGCAGGCCGAGAAGTTCGTCGACATGGTCAAGGCCGGCATCATCGACCCGACCAAGGTCGTCCGCACCGCGCTGCAGAACGCCGGTTCGATCTCCGGCCTGATGCTCACCACCGAGGCTCTCATCAACGAGATCCCGGAAGAGAACAAGGCCGCGGCTCCGGCTGCCCCGGGCGGCATGCCCGACATGGGCGGCATGGGCGGCTTCTAAGCCTCCCCTGTATCTAGCGACTGC
>CAZBZH010000175.1:0-8416 GCA_964496265.1 uncultured Acidobacteriota bacterium
GAAGAAGAGGGGGCCGCGGCGCTCGAGGTCAGCGACGATTGGGTCGGCAACGCTCCTGCCCCCGAATCGCTGCGGGCGTCGGAGTCCGGCGAGCGGCTGAGCGGCATCGACCGGGAACTGGTCGAGCTCCAGGGCGCCCGGGACACCCTCGCGGCGCTGGCGTCGGATCCCGGCGCGGAACCGGGACAGTTCGCCGAACTCATCGGGCGGGTCGAGGAGCGCTCCCGGCTGCTCAGCGCGCAGAAGAGCGCCATCGAGACGTTCGAGGCAAACTGGTCCGGCTTCAGCGGCGTGGTCTGCGATCCGAGCAGCGGGCGTCCCGTCGAGGGAGCGGAGGTCTTCGCCGAGGTACTCGGTGGCGGCGTGACCAACGGGGTGAGGAGCGGTCCCGGAGGCGAGTACCGTTTGCCGGTGGACAACCGCCGCTTCACCTTCTACGTGCTCGTCACGATACCGGGGAACGCTCAGGAAAAGATGCTGGCGCTCCAGGGCGCCGGGGGCGCCGGCAGTGTTCCGCCTCCGGGACGGATCCGGGGTGGACAGCGGATCACCTTCAACCCGCACTGTCCCTGACGGGAGATGCACCGGAGACGCGATGAGTGATGCGGTGAAGCTGAGCCCGGGCGCCCCGTTGCCCCGGGAGATCTCTCGCGGGCTCGGCCTGTCCGATGACGAGGACCTGCATCCGTTGCTCGACGAGTCGGGTGCCCTGCAGGCGATCGAGGATGGCGACGTCTCGGTCCGCTGGTTGGCGGTCGAGGTGGCCCGGGCAGGCGACGCCGAACCCTGCCTGCTGCGCATCGTCGCGGCCGGGGATCCGCGGCGGGATGGTGAGCAGGAACTCCTCGGAAAGATCGCCGGGGTGGAGGGACTGCTGCGCCCCTACGGGGGCCGTCGCCTGCGCAGCGTGGCGCCGGTCTTTCCGGCGATGGGCTGGGACGCGGGGAAACGAAGCTGGGGAGAGGCCTCGTTGGGCGGCGCGCTGGCAGCGGGTCCCTGGTCGGGAGTTCTCAGCGAGCCGACCCATCTCTCGATCCTCTCCTGGCTGCGGCTGGTCGAGGGCAAGCCCTGGTCTCGGGTGCGCGCGGGAGTCTCCGGCAGTGCCTGGGCCGAGTCCGGCGGATTCCGCACGGCGTCTCGTCTGAGGCTCTACGGTCCGCTTTCCGCCGAGGCCTTCATTGCCGAGACCCTGTTGCTCAAACTGGAGATGCTGCGGCAGCTGGTCTCGGGCCTGTCCCGTCTCTCCGATGCATCCGAGGGGGTGCTGGACGGGCGTCTGGAACGCCTGCGGGTTCACTCGGGCCCGGGTGATTCATTGCGGCCCGCGTTCTGGGATGCCCGGGGTGAACTGGTCGATCTGTTGCCGGCCGCCGAAGGGATTCCCGAGTACCTGACCTCCCGGCAGGGCGGCGGCGGGGACTGGATTTCCGGTCTGTGTCTGCCCCGGGGCAAGGAGCAGCCGGGGGCCACCGAGGTGCGGCTCGACTTCATTCCCGACGAACGGCTGGCCGAGCCGCCGGAGAAGGGGAGTGCGATTCGCCTCGGCATCCCCGAGGACGGGGATGCCCCTGCGCGGGAGATCGACGGCGAAGTCGAGTTGGGCTATCCCGAGATCTGCCGTCTGGTCCTCCGCGATCCGGAGATCATCGAGGAGCTTTCCCGGGATTTACTGGGCCGCCTGAGCCAGCCCGGGGTGCGGATGCGCACGGCGGGTACCGAACAACTCCCCGCCGATCTGTTCGCGGCCGGGACCTACTGGATCGCCTGGCTGCTCGATGATCCCGCCGACCTGCAGAAGGCCGGCCGCTTCCGGGATGCCGCCGAGGAGAAGATCCGCGGGTTGGATCCCGTGCGGGCCGCCGCCGAGGGGCCGGCGGAGGTGCGGCGCCTGGCGGCGACCAGCGGCTTCTTCCCCGACTGGGTGGGGAAACATGGCTCCCTGGCGACCGCCGCGCTGGGACTCGGACTCCGGTTGTGCGGCGTGCTGCCCCTCCCTGGCGACGGGGACGCTCCCTGGCAGGCGGCGAGCCACGCCATCGACGAACTGGCCTCGGGGCTGCGCCGCCGGATGGTTCGGCCGCTCAGCCCCGCCGCCGAGGTGTTGAGTGTGGTCCGGGACTACGCCCGCTCCCGGGCGGGGCGTTAGCGAGCGTCTCAGCGCTTGCTGCTCTTCTCCAGGTAGGCCGAGAGTTTGTCGCGGAACGGCGGCAGGAAGAACTGCTCCCACAGGTCCCGGGCGGGTCGTGAGGTCAGGTCGTCGTAGATCCCGGTCATGCGCTTCCAGGCCGCACCGTAGTCGTGTCCCAGCAGCTGCTTGTGCTCCTGCAGGATCGCCTGGTGCTCGAGTTCGGTGAGCATCGACTGGGTGCCCTTCTGGATCGCGTCGTGGTACGAGAGGTTCAGGTACATGAAGAAGCGGGTGTTGTGGTTGAGGATGTCCCGCAGCGAATCGACCGAGCCCTCCTTGCCGTCGAGGCACTCGCGGAAGCGATCGCGCACGTTCTGTTGGAGGTCGGTCCACATCTGCGTGTCCATGCCCTTCATCGAGTCGACCTCGATCTCCTTGAGCAGGGGATTGACTCCCATCATCTCGAAGTCGAGGGCGAAGCGGAGCAACTCGCGAACCAACTCGAAGAAGCGCCCGTCGTCGTCGGGCAGGCCCAGGGCATCGACCGGGACCTCGTCCCGGCGCAGGAAACGGCTCAGCCCCTCGCGGATGCGGGGGAGGCCGTCGTCGGCGCCGCTCGCGGCGGCCGGCGGCTGCTGTTTGAGTGCTTCGTTCTCCTTGAGCAGCTGGAGCACCTGCCCCTCGAGGCGCGCAACCTCCGCCTTGAGGCGCTCCGCCTCGCCACCGGATGCAACCTCGGTGTTGCTCTCGGCGTCCCGTTGTCTGAGCTTGCCCGTAACCTCCCTGAGGGTCCGGTCCGCGTCCGAGGGGTCCAGGCTCTGGAGGCTCTTGTCCAGATGCCGGAACAGTTCCCCGTGGCGGCGCTTGGCGGTGTCGGAACGATGCAGGCGATGGATCTCCAACAGCTCGTCGACCAGGCGGTCGGCAGCGCTTTGGGATCCTCCCGGGTTGCTCACGCTCATGGCCCATCCTTATCGAGTGCCAGGCTGATCGGTTGCCCGAGCCAGCGCCGAAGCGGCGGTGTTCGAAAGCAACCCCAATATAGTAAACTCCGCGTCCGTCATGAATCGGGCAACCCGGGCCGATTTCCCCCAGCGACGGCCTTCAGGCCAAGGGGCAGCCGGCCACAACCGCACGTCTCATGGGCACCGCCGCGGCTTCGCCGCGCCTCGCGGTGCGATGCGCCCTTCCGTGAGAGTTTTGAGCCCGTTCCACCGCTTTTCCACATGGACCGCCCGGTTTTCCGGGGGGCCTGACGCGCACGAATCGTCCGAGCGCCGGTGATCACCGATGAAGTTTCTCAATCCGATTCGCTGGAACGAGGGCCTGTTCATGCGCCCTCACCACCTGCAGCACCACGACCTGTTTCTCGAGGCTCGCGAGGCGACCCGATTCGCCGCCCTCGACAATCAGAACTGGGGGCTGACGAAACTGCAATTCGACGAGGAATCGCTGCAGAACTTCGTGCTCAGCGTCCGTGAGGTGCAGGCGATTCTGCCCGACGGCACCCTGGTCGACGCTCCGGGCAACGCGGTGGTGCCCAACCGCTCGCTGGAAGAGGCGATGTCCGATGTCGGCCAGCAGTTGACCGTGTACATCGGCCTGCGGCGCCCCGAAGAACAGGTACCCCAGACCTCCTCGGGCGGCGGAGACGCCCAGACCCGCTTCATCGCCGCCCAGCGCGAGGTCTACGACCTGGATGCCGGGCGCGATCCGGCGCCGATCGAGGTGCTGCAGTACAACCTGCGGCTGTTCCTCGGCGACGAGCCGGCCAACGGCTTCGAGGTCATGCCGATCGCCAGCCTGGAGCGCACCGGGGACCGCACCCGTCCGGTCAAGGTCAACCTGGACTTCGCCCCGCCGACCCTGGTCCTCGCCGCGTCCGACGCTCTGTGGGAGAGCGCCCGGGCCGTGGTCGAGCGGGTGGTGCTGACCGTGCGGGAGTTGCGCGAAAAGCTGGCCGGCGCCGATCCCGAGCCCAAGATTCTGTACCAGGCGCTCTCGGGCTACCTGCCGGTGCTGAAGGACATGGTGCAAGACGGCCAGGTCCATCCCCGGCGGGTCTATCACGAGATCGCCCGGCTCTGCGGTGCGCTCTACTACCGGGAGAAGAGCGGGCAGATTTCCGACGAGATTCCGCACTACGACCATCGAAGGCCGATGGCGGTGTTCGAGTGGTTGCGGCAGCGGGTGTTCGAACTGACCGAGGTCAAACTGCGCGAGCCCTTCCGCAGGGTGCCGATGTCCCGGAGTGAGGACCTCTACCAGGTCGCGTTGCCCGACGAGGCCAAGGCCGCCGGGGTGCGCTTCTTCCTGGAGGTGCATGCCGACGACTCGCAGCCGCGGCTGCGGGTGATGTTGATGGGGGCGAAGATCAGTAATCCGGATCGTCTCGGCACCTTGCGCGACTTCGCCCTTCCGGGGGTTCCGACGGAATTGCTTCCGGGGCCGCCGCCGGAGTTGCCGCCAGGCCAGACGGCAACGTTCTTTCGCATGAAGACCGAACACGAAGAGTGGGGGACCCACGTGGTGCCCGCCGGAAGTCTGACGGTGTTCATCCTCAACGCACCCGAGGACGTCCAGCTCAATCTCATCATGGTGTTGCCGGAATAGCCCCCTCGGGGCTCAGGAGTAACCATGGCTTTCCGAGGTTCCCGAGGACGGGGCCGACGGCCCGGTCGCCGGCCGCGATTCGAAGACGAATCCTTCGAGGAAGAGACCTACGAGGAAGACTCGTGGGACGAAGACGATTCCCCGTCACGCTCCCGGCGCAAGCGTCCGGGAGGGCGCCGCGGCGCGGCTTCGGCAGAGTCCCGGGGCGGGAAGTTCGACTGGGGTGCCCTCGACGACGAGGATTCGGTCGACGAGGAGCCGCCGTACGACGCGCCGGCCCGGCCGGCCTCCCGGCGTTCCCGCGGGCGCAAGAGCGAGAGCAAGCGCCGCAAGAACCTGATGGATCTCTGCACGCCGGTGTTCGGCTTCGCCTCGATGTTGCCCCGGGAAGAGGGGGGCGGTGAGCCGACCTACGCCCAGTTCCGCCAGGAGGTGGTGGAATCCCTCAGACGGTTGGAGCAGGAGGCCGAGGACAACGGCATCGAACGGGAGGATGCCTCCGCCGCGGCCTACGCGCTGGCGCTGTTCATCGACGAACAGGTATTGAGTTCCGCCTGGACCGCCAAGACCAACTGGGCCGCGGAACCGCTGGCGATCCTGATTCACCAGGACCCCGAGGGCGGGGTCAACTTCTATCGCCGGCTCGACGGCCTGGGAGACCGCCAGCAGGCAGCCAAGGAGGTCTATCTGGTCTGTCTGGCCCTGGGCTTCCGCGGCAAGTTCGCCGAGATGGAACCGGCGCAGCAGGCGGCGAAGATCGACGAGATCAAGAAGGGGCTGTTGCGGGAGATCAACCCGTCGGGGATGGACCGCAAGGAGTTCCTGTTCGGCGACGCCTACCGGGATGCCGCGCCGGTCGAAGATGAGGTCCCGCCGCCGCCGAAGTGGTGGCTGTGGGCCAGCCTGGGCATCGTCGGCTTCGCCCTGGTGGTCTGGGTCCTGTTGTTCTGGTGGGCCGGGGTCAGCCCCGATCCCGCCGAGAAGGTGCTCCGCGGCCTGCAGGAGGTGCAATCGTGAAGGGCCGACTGATGGCCGCGCTGGTGCCCGCCGGTGCCCTCGGTGCGCTTTTCGGCGCCGGCTGGTGGGGCCAGAAGCAGGGTTTCATCGCCGAGAACGTCTGGTTCTTCCTCTGGCCGTCCCTGGTCGCGGTCGGCTTCCTGGCCTTCTCGGTCGCCGCGTTCCTGATGGGCTTCCGCCGCTGGCTCTGGCCCCTCGGCACCGGCTTCGTCGTGCAGACCGTGGGTGTGCTGCTGCTGGCGTCGATGACCTTCGACCGGCCGGTGGAACCCTTGATCTACACCCTGGTCGCCGTCGGGATCGTGCTGGCGATCATGGGAGGGGTCTGGCTGACCCGCTTCCTGCGGGCGCGTTGGCTCGAGCGTCACATGCTCGCCGGCATGGACTCCGGGGGGATCGACCCCAAGGAACTCGAACGCATCCGCAACGACATGGTCCAGGCCCTCGAGATGCTGCGCCGGGCCGGCCGGGGACGCAACGCGATCTACGAGTTGCCCTGGTTCCTGGTCATCGGGCGGCCCGCCGCGGGCAAGACCGTCGCGATCAAGAACTCCGGCCTCGGCCTGCCGGTTCGCAAGGACTGGACCAAGGGGGTCGGCGGCACCTACACCTGCGACTGGTTCTTCACCAATGACCTGATCTTCATGGATACCCCGGGCAAGTGGGTCCAGGAAGGGGTCAACGAGGAGTCCAAGGCCAAGTGGGAGCAGTTGCTGCGCCTGCTGCGCAAGTACCGGGGGCGCCGTCCGATGGACGGGCTGGTGGTGCTGGTTCCCGCCGATGACCTGCTGGGGCTCAGCGAACGGGAGATCCAGGATCAGGCGGCGAACATCCGAGAGTGCATCGACCTGCTGCACCACGAACTGTCCTTCCGTATCCCGGTCTACCTGCTGGTCAGCAAGTCCGACCTGGTGGAGGGCTTCGTCGACTTCTTCCGCGGGCTGCCGGCCAAACGGCGCAGCGAGATGCTGGGCTGGAGCAACGACGATCCGAACCGGCAGAACGTCGGCGCCATGGTGCGCAAGGGGATCGACCGGCTGCAGCGCCAGCTGGAGCAGTACCGGTTGGAGATGCTGGGCAACGTGGCGGCGATCAGCCGTTCCCGCCGGCTGTTCCAGTTCACCGAGGAGTTCAAGCGGCTGAGTTCGCCGTTGAGCGCCTTCGCCGAGGTGCTGTTCCATCAGGACCCCTCCAACGAGACGCCGGTGTTCCGCGGTTTCTACTTCACCAGCGGGACTCAGGGCGAAGGGTCGCCGATCGGCCGCGCCATGTCCGACATGGCGCGCAATCTCGGCGTTCCGGTTCAGGCCCACGCCTCTTCCGCCGACGAACCGAAGCGGAGCTACTTCCTGCTCGACCTGTTCCGCGACCTGATGGTCGGCGACGAGGGGCTGGTCGGGCGGACCGCCCGGCACTGGTGGCGTCAGCGGCGCAACACGATGATCGGTGCGTTCCTGCCCGCGGGAATCGCCGGAACCCTGCTGCTGCTCTCCATCGTGGCCCTGTTGTGGAACAAGGGCACCTACTCCCGGATGCAAACCCGGGTACCCGAAATCGTGCAGACCCTGCGCAGCGCCCCTGACCTGGGCTCGATGCTCGCTTCGGGACAGGGGGAGAGCGAGGTCGCCGCCGAGCTTACCCGCCGTCTGGCGCTCACCGACGAACTGCGCCAGTACCACCGGCGGCTGACCGGCTTCAACCCGTTCCGGCGCTTCGGCATGCGCCGCGCCGGCGATCTGGCCGACGTGACCTTCGATGTGTTCCACGCTCAGCTCGACCGCTCGGTCCTGCGTCCGACCCTGGAACGGGCCGAGGCGATGGCCCGAGGCGAGGCGGGGGAGAGTTGTCCCGAGCGAGTCGATGTGCTGCAGAGCGTGGTCTGGCTGCGCATGGGGCGGCGTTTCGACTCGGTGCGGGAGGACATGGCCGGCTTCGACCGGGTCTGGGGGCTGCAGAATCCGGCGGCGGCCCAGGATCCCCGGGACAACCTGCGGCTGCAGTTCGCCTATCTGGTGCAGCGGGACCCGTCGGGAGACCCGGGGCGCTTGCTGCGGGGCTTCAGTATGTCCTCGATCGTCGACAGCATCCGCTCGGACTGCGACCTGGAGGGTTCGGGATCGGCGCTGGAGCGCTACGGGGACTTCCAGCAGGCCTGTCTCGCCGCCGCCAGTCCGACGGAGTTGCAGCAGTGCGATGAGCGGCTGCGCGACGCCCTGGCCTGGGAGCAGGCCGAGTACGACCGCTTCGCCGAGAACATCGAGAGCCTGCGCGCCGACCTGCGGGAGCTGCGGGCCGAGGAGCCCGAGGCCAAGGCCGCGTTGGACGCGCTCGAGGGCATGAAGCTCAGCGAGAGCGACACCCGCAACTGCGTGCTGCAGTTCGCCAACGAGATCTTGCCCGACATCCAGAACTTCGCCATGCAGGAAGAGATGCTCCAGATCTGCCGCGACACCGTGAGCAACGTGGCGAACCGGGCAGCGAAGTACACCAAGCGCAACGAGATCCTCGGTGAACAGGAGGCCTCTCTCGAGGCCCAGGGAGAGGATCTCAAGGCCCTGATGGCCAACTACAACATCGCCTGCCGGGGCGAGATGCCGGCTCTCGGCTTCCGTCGTCTCGAATTCGAGACCTTGAAGGCGGTGTCCTTCGGGTACCGGC
>CAZBZH010000176.1:0-8383 GCA_964496265.1 uncultured Acidobacteriota bacterium
GGTTTCCGCCGGGACCAACCCGGGGGTTCGCCCGGAACCGTCGGCGATGGCCCCGGTCGAGAGCAAGCCGGCCGATGCCGAGGAAGATCCCGATAAGGTCTCGGCGCGGCGCTACGCCAAGCTGATCGCCACCGACATCCGGCTCTACAACGAGGAATCGGTCATGCTCGGCCGTCAGAACGGCGACCTGGCCAAGCGAATCAGCGATCACCTGAACCGGGGGCGCGAGACTTTCATGCGCCGCTACTCGCACCTGGGACCCAACGGCCTCGAGATCCTGCATAGCGCCTTCGTGCAGGTGCTGGCCGCGGGGAACGCCGAGCTGCTGCCGCCTGCGGAGTAGCTCCGGAGCCCTCCGATCGCGACCCAGAACCACACCCTCCGAGCGGACCTGGTGCTGCTCGGCGCGGCCCTGATCTGGGGCTCCACCTTCGTGGTGGTCGACGCGGCCATCGAGCGGGTCTCCTCGCTGCTGTTCAACGCCCTGCGCTTCAGCCTGGCGCTGCTGATGCTGCTGCCGGTGGTGGTCCTGCGCCGGACGTGGCCTTCCCGACAGACCTGGATCGCGGGCTTCGCCGTCGGCGCGCCGCTGATGGTCGGATTCGCCCTGCAGACCGTCGGCCTCGAGGAGATCGGCGCCGCCCGCTCGGCGTTCCTCACCGGACTCTACGTGGTGATGGTTCCCCTGCTGCTGGTGCTCGTGCTGCGCCGACTGCCGGCGGCGGGATCGGTCATCGGCGTGCTGCTGGCCACCGGCGGCCTGGTGCTGCTGACCGGCGTCGATCCGGGAAACTGGCTGCGAGGGGACCTGCTGACCCTCGGCTGCGCCCTCTCCTTCGCCGTGCAGATCCTGGCGGTGGACCGTTTCAGCCGCCGCTGCGAACTGCTGCCGCTGCTGTTCGCCCAGATGTTCTGGGTGGCGCTGCTCTGCTGGCCGGCGACCCTGCTTGAGACGCCGCGCTGGGTCTCCGCGCCCGACGTGTGGGCCGCCCTGCTGGCCACCGCGTTTCTCGGAAGCCTGATCGCGGTGCTGGCCCAGAACTACGCCCAGCGCAAGACCACCCCGACCCGGGCCGCGGTGATCCTGACCATGGAGCCGGTCTTCGCCACGGTCACCGCCTTCGCCTTTGCAGGCGAACGCTTCGGCAGCGGCGAGATCGCCGGATCGATCCTGATTCTGGCGGGGATGCTGGTGACCGAACTCTGGCCCAGCGCCAAGGCGGCAAACTAGCCCTCGCTCGGAGGCTCCTGCCCGCTCTTTCCACGGCCGCCGACCCGCGCCTTGATGTCGTGGCCGGCTTGCTTCAGGCGATCCAGTAGCTTGCGCGCCAGGCGGCTGTGGCTGCTCAAAACCATCAGCCCCAGGCCGACGAAGATCCAGCCCTGGAGAATCGGGATCGGGCCTGCGATGATCCCGGCGATGATCAGCAGAATGCCCAGGATCCAATCGAAGATCTTGCGCAGGGTCGAGACCTGCTTGCGAGGCGCGAGCTCTTCCCCCGGTTCTTCGCCGGGTGTCGGATCGACCTCGCTCACTCGAACCCTCGGGATGCCTCGCCGTCGACGGTGGCCCGGAAGACCACCCGCGCTTCGCCGCTGAGCCGGATGAACTCCGGCCCGTGTTCCGGATCCGGGTAGACGATCTCAAGATCGACGCCGCTGGTCGGCGTCACCCGCACCGATCCGGAGAGATCGTGAAGCCGGGCGCCCCAGGCCGCGGCCAGGGCGCCGCTGCCGCAGGAGAGGGTCTCCCCCTCGACGCCGCGTTCGAAAGTGCGCACGCCCAGGTGCCCGTCGTCGAGCCACTGGACCAGGTTGACGTTGGTGCCGTCCGCGCCGAAGGAGGGATGGGCCCGCAGACCGGGGCCGAGCTGCTGCAGCGGAGCGTTGGGCAGATCGTCGACGAAGGTCACGAAGTGGGGCACCCCGGCCAGGACCCGCTGCCCCGCCACCGTCCGGGAGTCGAGCTCCAGTTGATGGGCGAGCGGTTCGTCGGGACGGGGCATCGACACGTGGACCCGGTCTCCCTCGATCCGGGCCGGCATCTCGCCCGCATCGGTCAAAAGCGTCATCGTTTCGCCCGCCAGTCCGCTCAGAAAGGCGAAGCGGGCGGCACAGCGGGAGCCGTTGCCGCAGAACGCCGGCGTCCCGTCTGCGTTGAGGTAACGCATGCGCACCCGGCCCGGTTCCACCCCCTCGACGATCAGCACCCCGTCGGCGCCGACCGAGAGGCCGCGCCGGCAGGCCCTGCGGGTCCACGGGATCAGACCCTCTCCGATGCGGGCCCGATCCTCGGCGCCGAGCACGATGAAGTCGTTGCCCGCGCCGGACATCTTGACGATCTGCACCGGGTTCCTCTGGGCCGGGATCATGAGGACGGCTCCCCCACCGGCTCCACGGCGACATCCAACTCGAACGCCTCCGAGGGCTCACTGGCGTTGGGCGGGTCGGCGCGATCGAGGGCCAGCACCCGGTAGCCGTAGCGCGATCCGGCCTGGACCTCTCCATCCAGATAGAGCGATTCGGTCACCATCTCCGGTCCGATCCGCTGCCACGGGCCGTCGCCGGTCCGGCGCTCGATCCGGTAGCCCGCCAGATCTCGCTCCCGGTTGGGGTTCCAGAACAACCGCACCGCCGCTCCCTCCTGCACCGCGACCAGCCCGTCGGGAGCCGCCGGTGGGAAGCGGTCCTGGGCGACGATGCGTATCGGCGTTCCCGACTCGCTCTCGCGGAAAGGCCGCGGTTCCGCCGAGGAGGTCCGCACCTCGTAGATGAAGGTGCTGCCGAACTCGACGGAGGCGTCGAGATACTCGAGTGAGGATAGGGGCGCGGTGTTCAACGGTTGCTCCGCCGCCGGCCCTTCTTCCGGCCGACGGTACACGTTGTAACGCACGTCGTCCCCGGACGCATTCCAGCGCAACCGAACTCCGTCGGCGGTCGCCACGCCGGAGACTCCGCCGGGAGCCGCAAGGGGCTCGATCCAGACCAGGTCGCTCCCGACCACCAGCGCCGATCCGCGGCCGCGGCGATCCTCCAGGCGGATGGCGTAGCGCAGCAGGCCTCCGACCTCGCCGGGAGGCTGCTCGTCGACGAACCGGGCCCGGGCGCCGGGCTCCAGCGGATCCCCGCTCCGTTCAGCGACGATCACGCCCCGGCGGCGAAACACGTCGGGATCGAGGGAGGCGTTGGCGCCGGCGGGATAGTCGACCCGGACCAGTTCGATCCGGGCGAGTTCCTGGGCCGGCTTATCCCCTCTCGTCGGAGGCAGCCGGGTCGTGACCACCACCCGCTCTCCAAGCTGGCGCACCCTCGGCGTCTCGGGCGCCAGGGGCCCCCGGGGCTCCGGAGGTAGCGGCGGACCGACCTTGCCGCAGGATACGGCCAGCAAGGACATCCCCACCGCAGCGAGCCACAGCAGACCTCGGACCGCAGGTTTCGAGATCATCGCGCCTCAGAGAATGTAGCGGGACAGGTCGGCGTCTCCCGCGATGTCGGTGAGCCGTTCGCGCACGAAGGCGGCGTCGACGACGATCCGCTCCCCGCGCAGCTCCGGGCCCTGGAAGGAGATATCCTCCAGCAACCGCTCCATCACCGTATGCAGCCGCCGGGCGCCGATGTTCTCGGTGCGGGAGTTCACCGACTCGGCGAACTCGGCCAACGCCTCGGCACCGTCCGCGGTGAACTCGAGGGCGATCCCCTCGGTCTCCATCAGGGCCCGGTACTGGACGATCAGCGAACTCTCCGGTTCGGTCAGGATGCGGAGCAACTCTTCCCGGCCCAGGGACTGGAGCTCCACCCGGATGGGGAAGCGGCCCTGCAGCTCCGGAATCAGGTCCGAGGGTTTGGACAGATGGAAGGCACCGGCGGCGACGAACAGGATGTGATCGGTGCGCACCATCCCGTGCTTGGTCTTGACCAACGTACCCTCGACGATCGGCAGCAGGTCCCGCTGAACGCCCTCCCGTGAGACGTCGGGTCCGCGGCCCCCTTCCCGACCGGCGATCTTATCGAACTCGTCGACGAACAGGATGCCCGACTCTTCGACCCGGTGAATGGCCTCCCGGGAGAGTTGTTCGGGATCGATCCGCTTGTCCTCCTCCTCGCGCTGCAGGGCATCCCGCGCCTCGGAGACCTTCATCTTGCGTTGCTGGGGTTTCTGCTGGAACAGGCCGGGCATCATGTCCTGCAGGTTCATGTCCATCTCTTCCATGCCGCCGGGGCTGAACATGCGGAAACTGGCCCCGGCCTGGGAGCTGACGGTGATCTCGATCATCCGGTCTTCGAGCCCACCGGCCGCCAGCTGCCCCCGCAGCCGCTCACGGCTCTTCTCCCAGGAAGCCTGCTCCTGTTTTTCCCGTTCGGCGGCTTCGGGATCCGCCGAGCGAGGGCGCCGCGGCCGCGGCGGCAACAGCGCGTCGAGCAGCCGCTCCTCGACCGCTTCCCGTGCCTGCTCGGCCACCTGCTCGCGGCGCTCCTTGCGCACGAGCTCGATCCCGATCTCGACCAGGTCCCGCACCATCGACTCGACGTCCCGGCCGACGTAACCGACCTCGGTGAACTTCGACGCCTCGATCTTGAGAAACGGCGAGCCGGCCATCCGCGCCAGACGGCGGGCGATCTCGGTCTTGCCCACGCCGGTGGGCCCGATCATCAGGATGTTCTTGGGCATCACCTCTTCGGCCAGCTCGGGAGAGAGCTTGCGGCGCCGCATGCGGTTGCGCAGCGCGATGGCCACGGCGCGCTTGGCGTCGGCCTGGCCGACGATGAAGCGGTCGAGCTCTTCGACGATCTTGCGGGGGCTGAGGTCCGAGACGACCTTGCCGGTGTCGACGTCCCCGGGCATGTAGAAAACCACGTCAGATCTCCTCGACGGTCAACTCGGCGTTGGTGTAGATGTCGAGCCCGGCCGCGATGCGCAGGGACTCGACGGCGATTTCCTTCGCCCCCATCTCGCTGTGGGCGCACAGCGCGCGGGCGGCGGCGATCGCGGCCACCGAGCCGCTGCCGATACCGAGCACGCCATCGTCCGGCTCGATCAGATCTCCGGTACCCGACAGCAGGAAGGTCTTCTGGGCATCGGCGACCACCAGCATCGCCTCGAGCCGGCGCAGCGCCCGGTCGGTGCGCCAGTCACGCACCAGCTCCACCGCGGCCCGTTCGAACTGCCCCCCATGGTGCTCGAGCTTCTGCTCGAAGCGGTCCAGCAGCGACATCGCATCCGCCGCGCCGCCGGCGAAACCGGCGATCACCTTGCCGCCCCCGAGACGGCGAACCTTGCGTCCGCCGTTCTTGAACACGGTCTTGTCCAGGGTGACCTGGCCGTCTCCCGCAATGGCAACACGATTGTTTCGCCTTACCGCCAGGATGGTGGTGTGATGGAACCGCGGGCGGGAACCGGATCCCGTCCCGATGAGGTCGTCGCTCAAGAGCTCATTCCTTAGTTGAGGGTGCCATGGACCGCGAGGCCGGATTGGGACCGGCCGGGACCACGAGTTTAGCCCGGATCCCCGGAGGAGTCATCCAACGGCCCCCGGGGCCCCAACCGCTCCCCGGAGGTGGGAAAACACTACCCGGGAGTCTGGACACTCTTCCTGGTTCCGGTTACTTTTGGCCCACGATGGACGTCGGATGAGCCGCAGACCCCTCTCAGCCGTGGCGCGGGCCTACGTCTGGAGTGTCATCCTCGCCGGATCCACACTCGGCGTCGCCCTGATCGCCCGGGGCGAGCCCTACCACTGGGACTGGAGCGCCATCGCCGTGTTCGGCGTCTTGGCGGTGGTCTCCTCCACGCTGACCCTCTCCCGCCGGGACCATCTGCCGACCCGGATCACCCATCAGGTCGGCGCCGCGTTCTGGCAAGCCCTGTTCCTGATCGTCGGCCCGGCGGCCACCTGCCTGCCGCTTTGGACCTCGATCCTCGCCGACTGGGCGCTCAACCGGCGGCGCCCCCTGACCGGCCTGTTCAACCTGGCCCAGCTGACCCTGGCCCTCGCCGCGGCGTGGGGCGTGCGGCACATGCTGGACCCGGGCTTCGAGGGGCTGGACAGCACCGCCCCCCTGGCGCTGGCCGCCGCCTTCGGCGCCCTGGTGGTGCTGGCGCTGACCAACCAGTTGCTGACGGTGGTGGTGACGAACCTGGCCAACCGCCGACCGTTCTACAGCCTGCGTCCGATCACCCGGGTCGGCCTGCTGGCCGAGCTGCTCTGCGCCGTCTACGGCCTGACCCTGGCGCTGTTCTGGACGATCAATCCGTGGCTGCTGACCCTGGGCATCGCGCCGATCGGTTTGCTGCTGTTGCTGCTGATGATGCTGAGCCGCCGGGAGCAGGAACTGGAGCGGCATCAGGCCGACCTGGATTCGCTCCAGGGCCTCGGCCTCGAGATCGGTTCGGAGCTGGACGAACACCGGGTACGCGCCGCGGTCGTGCGCACCGCCACCGACGCCCTGCAGGCCAGCGGCGCGCTGCTCGCCGCGCCCGATCCGCAAGGGGCCCACCTGGTGGTGCAGGCCCACCTGGGACTGCGGCCGGTGCCCGCCGAGACCCTTCCCCTCTCCCGTTTCTCCGACGGGTTCTTCGAGACCGGACAGATCCGCGTGGTCGAGGACTTCGAGGCCCAGCGGGATCTCTATCCGGACCTGAGCTTCCTCGAAGGGGTCTCCGGGTTGATCTGCGCCCCGGTGCGCATCCTCGGGCGCAAGGACGCGCTGCTGGTGCTGACCCGCGGACGGCGCCGGCGCCCCTTCGACGACGACGACTGCAAGCGGCTCGGCACCCTGGTGCGCTTCGTCAACATGGCGCTGTCCAACGCCCAGCTCGTCACCGAGCAGAAGCAACTCCACGAACACCTGCTGCAGAGCGAGAAGATCTCGGCGCTGGGCATGCTGGTCTCGGGCGTGGCCCACGAGTTGAAGAACCCGTTGACCTCGGTCATCGGCTTCTGTGAGCTGTTGATGATGAAGGAGAGCGACCCGGGCAAGCGCCGCGGCCTGGACAAGGTGCGCAGCGAAGCCCACCGCTCGGTACGGATCGTGAACCAGCTGCTGTCCTTCTCGCGCAAGCGGGTCGTGGAGAAGCGGCTGGCCAACGTCAACGATGTGCTCGACCGGGTGCTCGAGCTGAAGGCCCACGATCTGCAGGTGCGCAACATCGAACTGCAGCGGCGCTATGCCCCGGTGCTCCCGCCGGTCTGGATCGACGAGCACCAGTTCGAGCAGGTGTTTCTCAACCTGATCAACAACGCCGAACACGCGCTACGGGATCGCGAGCAACCCCGCCGCCTGATCGTCGAGACCCGCGCCGAGCGGGAACGGGTCGGCATCCTGTTCATCGACAACGGACCCGGGCTTCCCCGTGAGCAGATCAATCAGGTGTTCCTACCGTTCTTCACCACCAAGCCGGCGGGCGAAGGGACCGGCCTGGGCCTGAGCCTGTGCCACGGTATCGTCACCGAGCACGGGGGTGCGATCGACTTCGACAGCGACGCCGGGCAAGGAACGACCCTGCGCATCGAGATCCCCCGGGCCGACCCGACCCGGGTGGCCACCGGCGAGCCGCACGACGAGACCCGGGGAACGGCGCGCCCCGCCCCGGGCAAGCTGCTGGTGGTCGAGGACGATCCGTCGATCGGCGAGATGGTCGACAGCTACTTCCGCGCCCAGGGCTGGTCGGTGGATGTGGCCCGGGACGGGTTCGAGGCGCTGCGCAAGGTCGGGCAGACCGCCTACGACGCCCTGCTCGTCGATCTGCTGATGCCGGGCATGGACGGCCGCGAACTGTACCACCGGCTCCACGAGACCCGGCCGGACCTGGCCCGCCGCATCGTGTTCGCCACCGGCGACCTCAACGACCAGAGCAGCGCCGCCTTCCTCGAGCGCCGCTCCAACCCGGTGCTGACCAAGCCCTACACCCTCGACTCGCTGACCGATGCCATCGGCTCGCTGGACGCTCCCGAGGAGGGAGACGTTCACTGACCCGCCCGGCCGGGCTACACTCGGCCGATGAAGCTCACGCGCCAACGCTCCGCTACGGCCCTCGGGCTCGGTCTGCTGCTGCTGTGCGGCCTCGCCTGCTCGGCGGTGGACGAGACCGCTGGCGACGAGACGGGGCAGATCCCGAGGACAGCCGCCGCGCCGATCCCGGACGCACCGATCCCGGACGGGCCTTTCCTGCGAGCCCTCGGCACGGTGCAGGACGGCGGCCTGCCCCACGCGGCCTGCAACTGCACCCGCTGCGAGGACGCACGGCTCCTGCCCGCCGCGCAGCGCCGGCGGGTGGCGAGCCTCGGCCTGCTCGACCCGGCCCGAGGCGAACGGGTTCTGATCGACGCCACCCCCGATGTCCGCGCACAGCTTCACGCCATGACAGACATCGGCGATCCGCCCC
>CAZBZH010000177.1:0-8361 GCA_964496265.1 uncultured Acidobacteriota bacterium
GCCACGTCGCCCAAAACCAGCGGAGAAACCGGGGTCGGGGGTTCATGCGACGAGCGTACTTCAACGGCACTTTCTTGCCGCGAGTCACTTTCGCCCGCTGTCTGAACTTCGCAAAGCACCTGTGAGACGGGTCTGGCTTCCTCCAGCGCGTTCCATGCCGTCAGCGCCTTGTCGTCGCGTAGCGGCGCCGGCCGGGTCAACCGCTCCCGGTACATCGCGTCCCGCGCCGCGGTGATCTGCCGGCGCAGGGCATCCACCTCGATGCCCAGCTCGGCGGCGACCTCCTCGTCGCTGCGCGGCCGGTGCAGGATGCTGCGGCCCTCGAAGTTCCCCGAACGGCTCATGTCGTAGTAGGTCCGCACCACGGCGGCCTTCTTCTCGCCGAGCAGCGCCTCGAGTTCCTCGACGGTCCAGGTGAAGAACCAGCCTTCTTCCCGCTCCCCCTTCTCGGGGTTGAGGCTATCGGCGTCGGTCGCCGAGTAGAACCCGCCCTCGGGGTTCGTCATCTCCCGGTCGACGTAGCGCAGCACGTCGCCCACGACCTCGAGCAACGCCGGGTCGCCGGTGGCGCGGTAGGCCGCCAGGTAGTCCAGCGGCACCAGGGCGTTGTCGTAGAGCATCTTCTCGAAGTGGGGCACCAGCCACTGATGATCGGTGGCGTAGCGATGGAACCCGCCGCCGACCTGGTCGTATATGCCCCCCGCCGCCATGTGGTGCAGGGTGTTCCGCACCATCTCCAGCGCCTCCTCGTCGTCGGTCATCTCCCAGTAGCGCAGCAGACCCTCGATGTGCATCGAGCTGGGGAACTTGGCCCTTCCCCGGGTCAGCCCGCCGTACTCCTTGTCGTAGTGGGTCTTGAAGTAGTTGGCCAGCCGGCTGAACGCCGTCAGCTTGGTCAGCTTGTCCAGAGGTTTGACGTCGACCCTGGACTGCAGCGCCCGCACCATCGCCGAGCCCTGGGAATCGATCGAGTCCCGCCGGGACTTGAACGTTCCGGCAAGACCCTTGAGCCGGGTGAGGAACCCGACCCGGGCACCGCGATCGCCGTTGCGCGGTGGGATGTAGGTTCCCCCGTGGAATGGTTTCTGATCCGGGGTCATCCAGACGCTCATCGGCCAGCCGCCCCGTCCGGTCGCGCTCTGCAGGAACGCCATGTAGATCGCGTCGATGTCCGGCCGCTCCTCCCGGTCCACCTTCACCGCGATGTAGTTGGCGTTGAGGAAGCCGGCGATCTCCTCGTCCTCGAAGGATTCCTCCTCCATCACGTGGCACCAGTGGCAGGTGGAGTAGCCCACGCTGAGGAACACCGGCCGGTCGAGCTTCCTGGCCAGCTCGAAGGCTTCGGGGCCCCAGGGAAACCAGTTGACCGGGTTGTGGGCGTGCTGGCGCAGGTAGGGACTGCTCTCGAGGAACAGGCGGTTGGTGAAGCGCGGCGTGCCGTCTTCAGCCAGATGGACGGTGCGAGGGACGTAGCCCTCGGGCCGCGCCTGCCACGCGGCGTCGAGCCGCTTGCTCAGCGCCTCGGAGTGCGCCTCGGAGCCCGGAAGAACCCGGGAACCGACGGATCCGGCGGCACCCTCGGCCGCGATCAGCCCGGTGCAGAGCGCCGCCCACAGTAGGGACGAGACGATCCGAACAAGTACGGTGTGATTCGACCGCCGCATGCGCCCTCCGCGTGGCGGACCGCATCGTCCGCCCGACCCGGCATTTTGCTTCGAATACCGGGCGGAGGCAACGTCAGCCGCTCACCCCCAGGCGATCGAGCAGGAACGCGAACTCGATGGCCAACTCCTCGTAGCGCCGATAGCGCCCGGTGGCGCCGCCGTGCCCCGATCCCATTTCCATGCGCAGCAGGATCGGCCGGTCCCCCTGGGCGTGAGTCCGTAGCTTGGCGACCCACTTGGCCGGCTCCCAGTACTGGACCCGGGGATCGTTGATCCCGGACATCACCAGCATGTGCGGGTAGTCCGCCTCATGGACCCGGTCGTAGGGGGAGTAGGACGCCATGTAGTCGTGGTCCGGCTTGCGCCGCGGGTCGCCCCACTCCTCCCACTCGATCACGGTAAGCGGCAGATCGGCGTCGAGCATGGTGTTGACCACATCGACGAAGGGCACCTTGGCGACCATGGCGCCGAACAGATCCGGCCGCTGGTTGACCACCGCGCCCATCAGCAGGCCGCCGGCGCTTCCACCGCGAATGGCCAGTTGCTCCGTGCGGGTGTAGCCCTCGGCGATGAGGTACTCGGCGCAGCGGATGAAGTCGTCGAAGGTGTTGCGCTTCTGCTGCAGCTTGCCCGCCTCGTACCAGGGCCGGCCCAGCTCCCCCCCGCCGCGAATGTGGGCGATGGCGTAGACCATTCCCCGGTCGAGCAGGCTGACGGTACTGGGTGAGAAATGCAGATCGATGCTGATGCCGTAGGAGCCGTAGCCGTAGAGCAGCAGCGGGTTGCCCTCGTCGCGACGGAGGTCCCGGCGGTAGACCAGGGAGATCGGGACCTGGGTACCGTCGTCGGCGGCCGCCATGCGCCGCTCGGTGGCGTAGAGGCTCGGATCGTAGCCCTTGATCTCTTCCTGCTTGAGCTGAATCAGGCGCCGCGCGGCGACGTCGTAGTCGTAGGTCGTCTCGGGGGTGACCAGCGACGTGTACTCGACCCGCAGGAGCGTCGTATCGAACATCGGATTGGAACCGAGGTCGACGTTGTAGGCCTCCTCGGGGAGTTCGACCAGGTGCCCCTCCCAGCTCTCGGGATCCAGCACCCGCAGCGCCGGCAGGCCTGCGATCCGTTCGGACAACACCAGGAAGCCGGCGAAGGGATCGAAGCCGTCGAGCTTGATCTCCGGCCGGTGGGGAATGCGCTCCCGCCACGCGTCCCGGGCCAGGTTGTCGACGTCCGCCTCCATCAGGCGGAAGTTCTTGGCCTCCTCGTTGGTCACGATGTAGAAGCGGCCGTCCCGGTGTTCCACCGCGTACTCGACCTTGTGGGTGCGGCCGCCGACGGTGCGGAACTCCCCTTCGGGGTTCGACGCATCGAGGAACAACACCTCGCTCGTGGTGTTGCTGTCCATCTCGAGCAGGATGTACTTGCGGTCACGGGTCTTGCCCACGCCCATGTAGAAGGCCGGGTCCGCCTCCTCGTGCACCAGCACGTCCTTTTCCACCGGATCGCCGAGCCGGTGGCGGTAGAGCTTGCTCGGGCGATGGGCCTCGTCGAGGGTGCAGTAGAAGATCGTGCGGCCGTCGGCGGACCAGGCCACCGAGCCGGAGATGTTGGGGATGCGATCGGGGAGCAGTTCGCCGCTCTGCAGGTCCTTGAACACCAGCTCGTAGCGTTCGTCGCCGCTGAGATCCAGCGAGTAGGCCAGGAGCCCGTGGTCCGGGCTCAGCCCGAAGGTCCCGAGCTGCAGGAAGTCATGCCCCTCGGCCAGGGCGTTGACGCCGAGGATCGGCTGTTCTTCGGCGTCGAGACTCCCCTGCTTGCGGAAGTAGTCGTGGTACTGCTGCCCCTTCTCGATTCGGGAGTAGTAGAAGTAGCCGTCGATCGGTACCGGCACCGATTCATCGGTCTCCTTGGTCCGCGCCTTCATCTCCTCGAACAGGGTCTTCTGCAGCGCCTTGGTGTGGGCCAGCATCGCCTCGGTGTAGGCGTTCTCCGCCTCGAGATAGGCGGTCACCTCCGGCGCGTCGCGCTCGCGCATCCAGTGATACGGATCCTCGTAGACCTCGCCGTGACGCTCCTCACGATGGGGCTTCTTTTCGGCGACCGGCGGACGGACGGGCTCGGACATGGACACCTCCGTAAGGGTCGGAAGCTAGTACAGGGCCCTCCGGGTTGCCAACCGATCCGCTCCGGCCCGCGGGCGCACCTCGCGGTATACTCCCTTAATCGCAACGACTTCGGACCCTGGAGCCCTCGATGAGATTCCTTCCCCTCGCCGCATTCCTGCTGATCCTGGCCCCCGGCCTCGCCGCCCAGGAGAAGGCCGAGACCGAGATCGCGCCGAAGCTCGATTCGCTCCAGCAATCGATGGAACGGGTCTCCGCCGCCCTGGATGAGCTGATCCGGCACCGCCGCGCCGACCTGCTGCTGCGGCGGATGGAGTTGGCCCAACGCAAGATCGAGCCCCGGGAAACCGAACTGCGCAAGGCCCAGTCGGTGCTGCGCACCGAGCGCAGCGAAGTCGACCGCTTGACCATGATGCTGGACGAGATCCGCTCCCAGACCCTCTCGGGCCTGGACATCTCCAGCGACGAACGGGACATGCAGTCGGAGATCGAGCGAGCCCTCGAACGGAAGAAGCTGCGGGTGGTCGATCAGCAACGGCTGGTCGATGAGCTGGAGCAAAGCGTCGAGGCCGAGCGCAAGTCGATCCGCGAGCTGGAGCAACGGCTCGACGACCTGATGGAGACCCTCAACCTCTAGCGGCCGGGGTTCGGCCCGCAACCGTCGCTGACGTAGCGAACCACCGTGTCTCGACGCGCCGCCATTCCCGCCGGACTGATGATCGCCGGCTTCGCCCTTATGGCGCTGCTGCGGCTCAACGGCTTGTGCCTGCTCGAGCCGGACTCGCCGGACTATCTGTTCACCTCCAAGGCGCTGGCGAACCTCCAGGGCTACACCGAGATCGATCACCCGGCACAGCCGCCTCATGCCTTCCGCCCGCCGGGGTTGCCGCTGCTGTTGGTGCCCCTCTCCCGGCTGTTCCCACTGCAGCCGGTGGTGGCCAAGCTGTTCGTCCTCGCCACGGCGCTGGCCGGCCTGGGGCTCCTGTTCATCATCGCGCGGCGGGCGCTGGATAACTCGGCGGGAGCGCTGGCCGCGCTGGCGCTGATGGTGACGACGCCGTACACCCTGCTCCACGCCAGCGAGATCGTGACCGAGATGCCCTACCTGGCGGCGCTACTCGCCACGCTGTGGCTGACCATGCGCGACGAACCGCCGGGCCGGGGCGCACGTCTCGCCATGGCCGCGCTGCTGTCGTTGCTGCCGCTGCTGCGCACGGTCGGGTTGGTCTGGATCGTGGCCCTGGCGCTGTGGAGCCTGTTGACCCGCACGCGCCGCTGGCTGCCCGAAATCGCCGTGGCCCTCGGGGTCAACGCGCTGTGGATGCTGCGCAACCAACGCACCGGAGCGCTGACCTACTTCTCGGGGATGATCCACGACTTCGAGACTCTCGGCCTGACCGGTTACCTGGCCAAGGCCGCCGATGCCGCCGGCTACTACGTCTACGCCTGGTTCGATGTGTTGCTGCCGGGAGTGTTCGAGGGCACGCCGCTCTACGACCGGTTCCTCCTGACCCCGTCTCCCGACCTCGGCGGATTGTGGGGCATCGGTTGGGCCTTCGGTGCGGTGATCACCACCCTCGGAATCGCGGGTTGCCTCCACCGGCGGCGACGCGACGGAGGCCTGGTGCTGCTGTACGGGCTCGGGCTGCTGGCGGCACTCCTGGTCTACCCGCCGCGGCACGAGCGGCTGATCTGGCCGCTGGTCCCCATGATCTGGATCTATGCGCCGGTCGGCTTCGCCCTGCTGCAGGGACGCCTGGCCCGCGGCAAGAAAGCACCCGACAACCAGCCCCACGACGACAGGGCCGTCGAGGACACGATGACGCCGGCCCAGCGCACACCCTATCTCGTCGCGGCCGGTTTCGTCGTGCTATTGGCGGCATGGCAATGGGCGCCGACCCTGTCGATGGTGCGCACCAACCTGGACCTGATGCTGGACGACGGCTTCCAGCAGCGTACCCTGCCGCCGATGTACTACGCCGACTGGCGTGCCGCCGGCGACTGGCTCGCCGAGAACGCTCCCGAGGGTGCGACGGTGCTGACCCGGCATTCGGACATCGGGTTCACCTCGGGGTTGCCCCAGGACTCGGTGCGCTTCGAGGAGATCTCGCCGACCGATCTGCACCGGCGCATCGCGGCGCTCCGGGCAACCTACCTGGCCATGCCGGCGAGCACCTGCCGCTGGCTGGCGCCCTCCCACCTGCTGCAGGGGAGCCCGGTCTATCGCTTCGAGCCGGTATGGGAAGAGGGGGATGTCCTGCTGCTCGAGGTCCAGCCCAATCGTTTCGGCCGGATGGCCCCGGCCAACGGCGAGATCCCCGCCCTGGTCGAGGGTTGCGCCGCTGCCCTGGCGCGCATGCCCGAGCGGCAAGATCTGCGGCGCCGCAACGCTCAGTTGTTGCTGGAGCGCGGCAAGGGCGGGCTCGATCGCGGAGATGAGGCGGACTTCGAACAGGCAATGCAGTTGCTGGAACCGCTGGCCAGCGCCGAAGCGTGGATTACCCGCGGACAGATCCATCGGGAGCGGGGCGACCATCAACAGGCGGTCGACGCCTTTGAACAGGCGGCGCTGGCCGAAGGCGCCGCCGAGCTCGAAGCGACGATCGAGCGGAACCGCAGCCGGGCGGCAAACGCTGCGCGGCAGGGGGCAGCGTCGGCCGATGGGGTGATTCCCGAGGACCCCCGTCGAACCGCCGCGTTCCTTCAGGCACTCCAGTTTCGTTCCGCGGGCATCTCGCTCCGGCGATTGCAGAACCGGGCGCCGGACACCCTTCTGGCCGAGTACTACGAACGCACCGGACAGTTCGCTCTGGCCGAGGAGGCCTACTCACGTCTCGTCGACTCCGGTGACCCAGGTGCGTCGTCGGCGCTTCAGGCGTTGCGCCAAGAACGCCTGCTGTTGGCGGGTAGCGCCGAAGCCCCGGTCCAGGTCTGGATCGCGCTCGCCACCCGGCGAGCGGGCCGCGGCTTCACCGGCCGGGCCCTGCTGCTGCTGGAGCAAGCCGCGGAGCGACACCCCGCGTCCGCCGAGATCCGCCAGCGACTCGGCGAGATCCGCGGCTTCTACGCTAGGACGGCTCCATGGAGCACCCGGCTACGGACAGGTTCCCGTTCCGACCACCGCGTCCCACAACGCCCGGCGCGCCGGCAGGAAAACCGTGCGCAGCGCCGGCGAGAGCACGCCGTATTCGTTGATGTGCTGGAACTGGTTGGGTAGCGGCCGGGCCATGCCCCCGCCCAGGTCGGACTGCACGATCGGCAGGGTGTGGCACCCCGCGCAGGTGAGCGCGGTGATCCGGTCGAAGATGTTCTCGGCGTCCAGACCCAGAGGCTGGGCTGCCTGGTCGACATCGTCAATCAGCCCCTGATTACGCGGACCCTGCACGCCACCGGTGACCCACTGCCAGGCGCTGGCCTCACCCTGGAGCAGCGCCTCACTGATCGCGTCGTGGTAGGCGGGAGCGCCCAGGGTCTCGAGAGAGAGATCGGTGAACGCGGGAGCGGCGAGACCGGTCGGACTCACCGCGTCGATCACCGCCTGTTCGATTCCGGGAGCGACCGTCGGATCGTTGAGCGCGGGAAGATGGGTCGAGCCGGTCACCGGCACCTGTTCGATCCGGGCCTCGCCGGCGCGCCCCAGATTGGTCTTGAACGAGCGGAAGGCCCAGGTGCCCTGGGTGCCGCCCCAGAAGGTCGAAGTACGAATCTCGCCGATACCCTTGCGGTAATGCGCGAAGTCGATCACCGCGGGCACCGGGCCGGTGCCGCCGAGGAAGATCTCGCGGAGCAACCGTGGCTGATCGGCCCCGGGACAGTCCAGGTCGTTCCAGGCCTCGTAGAGATCGGCGCAGCCGGCGCGGCCCTGCAGGGGCGCCGGGTTCGGCACGTCCGCCTCGAAGATGATCAGGTTGCGGAAGGCGACGTCATCCAGACCGCTGCGGATCGCGTAGAGCAGGCTGAAGCTGCCGCAGGAGTCGTAGGGCGCCGTGGCCCGGTCGAAGCGATTGATCGCCGCGACCGGAATGTAGGACTCATCGTTCCCCGGGCCGGCTCCGGTGAAGGGATCGGTTCCGGCGAGGGCCGTCTCCGGACGATTGCAGAGATTGGGGAAACCGTTGAGCGTCGCCGGACAACCGGCGCCGCCGAGGTCGCCCCACCATTGCCGGTAAAGCGCCAACGGATTCGGGCTCGGATCGCCGCTGGTCACGGCGATCTGTTTCATCACCGTGGCGAAGTGCAGCCCCGCCCGCTCGAGCACGGTGCCGTCGTGAATGATCATTCGCGGGTTGACCGCGTCCGGGTCGGCGCTGGAGTCGTAGTAGGCGCAGTCCAGACTGTCCGCGGTCGGGTCGGCGCCGGCAGCCGGGAAGGGCGCCGGGATCGTGAAGGTGCCGTTGAGGTAGCCGGTCACCGCGATGGCGTCGGACAGGTTCAGTTGGCCGTCGTCGTTGAGGTCGGCGGCGTCGAAGCAGTTCAGCGCCACGCCGCCGGGCGCGCCGTTGGCGTACTGCCAGACGGCGATGGCGATCATGTCCGCCATGGTGATCTGTCCGTCGCCGTCAGCGTCGCCGCGCAGG
>CAZBZH010000178.1:0-8336 GCA_964496265.1 uncultured Acidobacteriota bacterium
ATCCCGGAGCAAGACGTCCTGCTGGATCCCGTCGGTCAAGAGGACATCCGCAGCCAGGCAATTGTCCAGAGGATGGAACGCCAGCGGCGGGTCCTGAGCGACCGCGGCCGATGACAGGCTCGCGGCGAGAATGATGGCGACGGCGAGGCGTCGGCAACTGGATGGGGTAAACCTCATAGCCACTCCTTGGTGAGTAGGTGCGACCGGAATCCGGTCTGCCTACTTTGTCGGAGCGGTGCCGGGTGGGTTCACACCCGACCCGTGTCGCCGACCGCGAAGCTCTGAACCGGCGGGAATCGAGCGGTGGGTTCTGAAGTTGACGTGTTGTTTACGCCCCACTAACCGGCGGTTTGCAGCCGTCTCCTACCTTGCTCGCACCCCAACAAAACCCCTCCTTTCTGCGCGCCGGAGGCCCTTTACCCCAGGGCCTCCGGCACTTCTTTTGGGGCATGCGCGGTCCGGGATTAGACTGGGCGTGAACCCGCCGCCGTAGCCGCGGCTCCGCCTCCGAGGTCCCCGTGACGGTTCAGCGTTCCGCCGCGATCTACTACGCCGTCCAGGGCTGTGCCGTGCTCGCCTGGTGGGCGCTGCTGATCGCTCGGCCAGAGAGCCGCGAGTGGTTCCGCATGGGAAAGGACCCGGCGGTGTTGCTCTCGTTCTGGATGCCCGACGTGCTGTTCCTGGCCGTGGGTTCGCTGCTTGCCGCCGTTCTCTGTTGGGCCGCCCACCGGGACAGGGCCCTGGCGGCCTGGTTCGCCACGGGACTCGTGACCTACCCGACGTTCTACTGCCTGGCCTACGCCCTGCAGACCGGGGAGGCCTGGCTTTCCGTTGTGCTGATGGCCCCGGCCACGATCTGGAGCGGTGTGTTCGCCATCGGCGTGTCCCGCTTCGGCGCCGAGATGTTCCGCCCCTCGGCGGCCGGGTCGACCGGCTATATCTGGAGCAAGACCCTGGCGCAGATCGTCGTCGTCTGGACGCTGATCCTCGGGGTCATTCCCTGGATCATCGTCTGGATCGAGGACCGGATCGGCATCCCGCGGCTGTCGTTTCTCGGTCAATGGCCTCTCTCGGTGATGCTGTTTGTCGCCGTCAGCACCATCGGGATCTGGGGCGCCTGGGTCATGTCCCGCAAGGGGAGGGGCACGCCCCTGCCGATGGATCACGCCACCGAACTGGTCATCCAGGGGCCCTACGCCTACGTCCGCAACCCGATGGCGGTCTCGGGCATCGGCCAGGGCTTGTCGGTGGCGCTCCTCTGGGGCTCGTCGCTGGTCGCCCTCTACGCGCTGATGGGTTCCCTGATCTGGCAACTGATCTTCCGGCCGCTGGAGGAGCAGGATCTGGAGCGGCGGTTCGGGGAGCCATACCGCGCCTACTGTCGGCAAGTCCGCTGCTGGATTCCCCGTTTCGGGCCCTACCGGGGGTGACGCTTCCAAGTTTCGTTCGTGGTCGATTATGTTCGACAGTGTTCGAGGCGCCGGCCGAGCCGCGAACTTTTCCTACAGTTCCACACCCATTGATACGATTTATGGGCCAATGTCCAACACTCCGCTCAACGCGACCCAGCTGGACCGGCTGCAGGTCATCAATTCCGAGCTGAACGCCTATACCAGCCTCGACGATGTCTGCTGGGCGATCGCGGCGGCAGTCGAGGAACTGGCGGAGCTTGAAGACTGCGTGGTCTACGTGCGGCTGGGCAACGTCTTGACCCAGACCGCGGCGATCGGACCCAAGACCGGCGCCGAGGGGGTGATCCTCAACCGGATCGGGTTGCCCATCGGGGTGGGTATCGTCGGGTCGGTGGCCCGGACCGGGGTGGAGGAGTATGTCGCCGACGTCCGCAGGGACGGACGCTACGTGGCTGACGACTATCCCGGCCGCTCCGAGTTCGCGACTCCCATCGTGCACCGCGGCGAGGTGATCGGGGTACTCGACTCGGAACACAACGAGGTGGACGGCATCAACCTGACCCAGCGCCAGATGATGACCTCCATCGCGGTGCTGAGCGCGCCCCACGTGGCGGCGTTGATCGCCAGGGAAGGCAGCGCCGATCAGGACTACGCCGAGGTCATCGCGGACCTGGCCCATATGCAGCTCAGTGTCCCCGGAAACCTCCAGCGCGTGTTCACCAACCTGACCGAACGCGCGGCCAAGACCCTGCGCTCCGCCCGGGCAAACATCTGGCTTCTCGACGAGGCCGGAACCCGGATCGACTGTGTCGATCACTACGATCTACGTTCCAACGAACACAGCAGTGGAGCGAGCCTCGCACGTGAGCAGGCACCGGCGTACTTCCGTCAGCTCGAGACCGAGCGCACCATCATGGTCAACGATGCCCGCGGCGACGAGCGGACGTCGGAGCTCGGGGACTACCTGCAGGCCAACGACGTGCACTCGCTGCTCGACGCACCGATTCTCGTTGGCGGCAAGCCCGCCGGAGTGATCTGCATCGAGCACACCGGAAACACCCGGGACTGGCGCAGTGAGGAGGCGAGCTTCGTCGGCACGCTGTCCGACCTGGCGACCATCGCGCTGCTCAGCGAGCAAAAGGCCGAGGCCGAACGGGCACTGGTCCAGTCCCAGAAGATGGAATCCCTGGGGCGCCTCGCCGGCGGGCTGGCCCACGACTTCAACAATCTACTGACGGTGATCGGTGGAGCGGTTGAGACGCTGCAGATCACGTCGCGCAGTCAGGGCAAGGAAGCGAGCCTGCATCGATTGATCGCCGACGCCGCCGACCGGGCGCGCAAGTTGACCCGCAACCTGATGACCTTCGGCGGCAAGCAGCGCCTGGCCCTCGAACATATCCGCGTGGCGGATCTGGCCGAGAGCATCGAGCAACTCACCACCTCGCTCATCCGCGAGGACACGAAGCTGACCATCACCCTGGCGGAGGAGCCGATCTGGGTCGAGGGAGACCCGGGTTTGATGGAGCAGATGCTGCTCAACCTGATCATCAACTCCGTCGACGCCATGCCGGAGGGAGGGGATATCCACCTGAGTTTCGGTCTCGATGAGGCCGGTTCGGTGCGGATCCAGGTCGAGGACAACGGCGCCGGGATGGATGAAACGCTTCAGCAGAAGATCTTCGATCCGTTCTTCACGACCAAGGGAGACTTCGGTAGCGGCCTGGGTCTCTCGATCTGTCAGGGGATCGTGACCCAGCACGGCGGTACCCTGACCTGCCGCAGCAAGCCCGGGGTGGGCAGTGTCTTCGAGATCAGCATGCCGGCAGCCCGCCCGGGCGTCGATGCGGCGGAGAAGAAGGCAAGCGTCCCGGTCTCCCTCAAAGCGCCGGCCAACACCCGCATCCTGCTGGTCGAGGACGAGGCGGGAGTACGGGATGTCGTTGGCCGCATGTTGTCGGTGCTGGGCTACGAGACGGTGGTGGCCCAGAGCGCCGAGCACGCCATCGACATGCTGGCGGAGAAGCCGGTCGATATCCTGGTCAGCGACGTCGTCATGCCCGACATGCGCGGACCGGACCTCTTTCGCGCCGCCCGTTTGATCCAGCCCAGCCTGAGCGCCCTGTTCGTTTCCGGCTATACCGACCAGATCATCCGCGAATCGAGCTTCGGTGACGCTCGTGTGGCCTACATGTCCAAGCCGTTCACCATGGACGAACTGGGCCGCGCCCTGGCTCAACTGGCCGGTGTGGGCGAGAGCCGGCCCACCCGCTAGCGGACGCGTCTCCGCGAGACCTCACCAATTCCCTTGGCCGCCGCGCACCTCCGGGCGTAGCATGGGGGAAACGGTCTGGTGAGGAGTTGCGGTGTCCCGGTTTCTCTCGATCCTCGTGGCCTTGCTCGTGTCGAGCCCCATCCCGGCTCACGCCTATTCCGTCGGCCTGAGCCGTGCGGTCGCGGTCTGTTCCGCGTGCCTCGAGGAGGAGGACGTTCTGCAGGCGCGTGCCGCTGACGGGGACTCCGACGCCAGATACTGCCTCACCATCCAGGCCGAGCGTCCCTGGGACCCACCGGTCGACGACGCGGTGATCGAAGCGCTGGCCCGGTCCGGCTCCCGCTGTGCCGCGGTGCGTCTTTCCGCGGAGCGGCTGTTTCTCGGCACCGGCAACGACGACGACCGCAGCGTGCTGGTCGAGGCCGGAGAGCTGGGGCATGTCGGCGCGCAACTGGGTTTGGCCTACGAGCGCGCTCGCGAGGACCGGATGTCCGAAGCGGTCTTCTGGTTCGAGCGGGCCGCCGAGCAGGGGAGTCCGCTGGCGCTGAACCGGTTGATGGTCTTGTTCGCCGTCGGGCGCGAGGTGCCCCGCGATCTCGGCCGGGCCAGGGAGTACTACCTGAGGTTGCCGGTGGAGAACCGGGTCGCGTTGTGGCCGGCGGAAACGGTTCATCTGGTGAACGACCCGATCGCGCGCCTCGGCGCAGGCGATCGCCAGGCCCGGGACCTGCTCTCCAACTGGATCGTTGCCACGTTGTCTACCGAGTTGACCCGTCCTGGTATGCGAGCGGATCTGATGGCGTTGAATCGGCAGGCCGCGGAAGCGGGGGATCCCGCGGCCCAAACGTGGCTCGGAGCCCTGTACGCTCGCGGAGGGGATGGATTCGGCGCAGATGCGGTCGAGTCTCTCCGCTGGTATGACCTCGCCGCCGAGCAAGGGCATCGCGTGGCCGCGGAGCGGTTGTTTGCGGAACTGGAAACGAAGACCGTGCCGGAGCTCCGAGAACTGGCGGATCTGGGCCTGCGTGCTGCGCCCTACTGGCTCGGGACTCGCCATCGGGACGAAGACCGGACGTTCGCCGAGAGCCTGCAGGATAGCGTTGAATTGTTGGAACAGGCGGCAGAGCAAGGCCACGTTCGAGCCCAGGCCGCTTTGGCGAATCTGTTCGTGAAGATCCACGGCATGAGCGAGGATGACGAAGATCTACGCAGATCCTTCTACTGGACGGAGCGTGCAGCGAGCAACAACCATGGGCGGGGTGTGTATCAACTCGGAGTGCTGTACTGGCATGGCGCCGGAGTGTCGCAAGACCACGCGGAAGCTGTGCGTCTGTGGTGTCCCCATTTGCGGCTCGGGGACTGGTTCGTGGAGGAGATGTATGGTCGCGCGTTCGCGAGCGGCCGAGGAGTGCCGGAAGATCTCTATCTGGCGGAGTACTGGTTCCGCCGAGCCGCCGCCGGTGGCTCGGTAGCCGCGAAGAATGAACTGGGTAGGATCTTCGCGCGCCGAGACGACTATGAGGAGGCGGATCGTTTTTGGAAAGTCGCCGCGCAGGAAGGGGATCGTGATGCCCAGATCAACCTTGCGCTGTCCTACGCCACCGGACGTGGCGGCGAAAAGAACCCCGAAGCGGCGCTAGGCTGGGTGTTGCTCGTCGGGGAGACCAAGCTCGTCTGGTGGGAGGAATTTGTCGCCCATGTCGAGTCTCAACTCGATCCACCGGCGATTGGGCGTGCCCGGTCATGGGCTGAGGCCTGGCAGCCGGACGAGGTGGAGCCGGACTCCGAGCGCAGCGACATTCCGGCGTTCCTGACGGACGAGGAGCTGCAGAACTGCGACCCGCTCACCATGCACCTGCCCGGACCCCACGCGGAGGCCCCCGAGCGCGAGCCCGAACTGGGCCCGCTCAACTTCCGCGAGCTCTAGCGCCGCGCCCGGGGCTCATCCACCGGGGCGACTAGTTGTCGACGCAGCCGCCGGACGCCGGTGTCCGCTCCGAGCCATCGCTCGCCTGGCCGTAGGAGCCCGGCCCGGCGTTCAACCCTTCGCTGCCGCGATAGAGGAAGAACAGCACCTGACCCTGAGTCGGCTGCAGCGTGTCGCCGAAGCCCTCGGTTGAGGCCTCGGGGGAATCCTCCTCGAGGCAGGTCACCGCACCCAGGTCGCCGCCGGCAGCCAGGTTGGCCACGTCGCCGCGGATCACGTCGTAGCGGATCGGGCCCGAGCCGTGGGTCCAGGAGAGGACCGTCGGGTCCGCCTTGCCCACGGTGAAGACCGGGGTGTCGGCGCGGTCGATCAACCACAGCTCCGCCAGCAGGTCCCGGTTGCCCTCGGTGAAGTCGCCGATACCGCTGAAGAGTGCCCGCTGGCCCGCCGCGTCGGCGGAGACCGCGGTGCCGCCCCCCAGGTCGATGGGCAGCACGCCGCCGAGCACACCGGCGCGCAGGGCGCCGACCCGTTCGACACTGCCTCCGGCCGCGGGGACCCGGTAGAGGTCGGTCGGGGTGTCCGGATCGGACTCGGCGATCGGCGCGTCCGACGCGAACCAGACCCAGGCGCCGTTGCCGCTCAACCGTGCGCCGCCGTTGCCTCCCTCGGTGGTGTCGGTCAACTGCAAGGTCGAGAGGGTGGCCGGCCGGTAGGCGAAGATCTCGCTGTTGCCGTCGGCGTTGCCGCCGGTGGGGTCGGCGGAGCTCTGATAGCTGATCACCGTCCCGTCGTCGGAGATGTCCGGCCCGCCCGAGCCCGTCGCCGGGTCGCCGGTCAGTCGCTCGAGGGCGGTGCCGTCGCTCTGGACGCGCCAGACTTCGAAGCTGCCGTCGGGGTTGCCGGCGTCCAGGTCGGCGTTGGATTCGAACACCACCCAGCTGCCGCCGGCGTCGATCCGCGGGCGGCGGCTCTCGGTTCCGGCGATGCCCGCGGTGAGCTGCACCAGGTTCATGCCGTCGGCGTCCATGGCGAAGACCTCCCGGGAGAGGTCGGCGTTGCCGCCGGTCAGGTCGGCATTGGAGTCGAAGACGATCCGGGATCCGTCGTCGGAGATCGCCGGGTTGCTCGAGGAGCTGTCGGCTCCGCCGCTGGTCAACTGCTGGAGCCCGGTCCCGTCCTGCTGGATGCGGAAGATCTGGTTGACCGTGTCCGGGTTCAGTCCGAGGGGGTCGCCGTTGGCCGAGAAGACGATGGTCGCCGCGTCGCCGGCGAATTCCGGCGAGGAAACCGATCCCAGATCGGTGGCGGTGACCAGGCTGACGCCGCTGCCGTCCGCCTCGACCTTCCACAGCGCGGAGCTGCCGAAGAGCGGGTCGGGTGTCTGGGTGAACACCGCGCGGCTGCCGTCCGGCGCAAGGGCGGGATCGCCGCTCAACTGCAGCACGAAGGGGAACAGGCTCTGATCCGAACCGCCGGTGCCGGTGGCCACGTCCAGGGTGATGCTGTCTCCCACCGAGTAATAGGTCACCCGGTTGCCGCTTCCCGAGACGATGGGAAGCAGGCTACCCGCCGAGAGGAAGTTCGAGGTGACCTGGTCGAGGCCGGACCCGTCGACGTTCTCGCTGAAGACCTCGAAGTTGCCGTCGAGGTTGATGAAGATCGAGTTGTAGTTGGAGAAGTAGAAGACCTTGTTGCCGTCGTCGGTGATCGAGGGCAGCTGGGACGAAGGATCGCCGGCGAAGCCGAAGACCGCGACGGTATTGGTCACCTGGCGCAGGTTGGTGCCGTCCCAGTCGACGGCGAAGATCTCGGTCTGATTGCCGCTGTTGCCGCCGGTCAGGTCCGCCGAGCTCTGGAACGCGATGCGCACGCCGTTGCCCGAGAGCACCGGCGCCGTCGCGCCGAAATCGACCGGGACGTTGGTCAGCTGGCGCAGGTTGGTGCCGTCGGGGTCGATGGCGAAGACTTCGCTGCCCAGGTCGGCGTTGCCCCCGGTCAGGTCGGCGTTGTGGCCGAAGATGATCCGCGTGCCGTCGTCGCTGATGCCGATCGAGCCGAAGGAGCCCGTCGTGATGGTCGTCAACTGCACCAAGTTCGATCCGTCCCGATCCACCACGAAGAGCTGGGGTTCGAGGCCGGCGTTGGTGCCCAGCGGGTCGATGCGGCCCAGCAACAGCACCCGGGAGGCATCGCCGGAGATCACCACCTGGCCGACGTTGCCGGCGTTGACCGCATTGTTGGCGGTGAGCTGAATCGTCTCGCTGCCGTCGGCACGGCGGGCGAACGCCTCGATGCTGCGGTCCGGGTTGCCGCCGGTCAGGTCGGCGGGGGAGGCGAAGGCCAGCCAGACCCCGTCATCGCTGACGCTGACCACCGGGGAGACGCCTCCCTCGATGTCGGTCAGCTGCTCGGCGCTTCCGTCCGCGGCGTTGAAGCGGAAGATCTGGTAGGCGTGATCGCCGTTCTGTCCGAGCAGATCGGGAGAGGCGCCGCAGTAGACGAAGGCGCCGGCGTCGTCGAGCACCGGAGGGCCGGCCAGGTCGTTCTTGAAGTCGGTGATCTGGCGTACGGTCTGGGCCGCGGCGCTGCCGGTCAGAAGCAGAGCGGCAGCCAGGGCTACGAGGTAGCGTCGCATCGAGTGAATCCCCCCGGATGGATCGATTTCAGGTGTTTCCGGCCCGGCCGGCGGCCCGTGCCCGGCCGCCTAGAGCATACGGCGATC